>JAACFL010000039.1 GCA_009937385.1 Gammaproteobacteria bacterium
GGTGACTCTGTCGGCCACCACGCCAGCCAGTGCGAACACCATGACGCCCAGCAGCACCCACGCCCAGTCGGCTTGCAGCGCGGCCAGCGTCAGCGTCGCGATCCCGATCCACAGTATCGGGATCACCGCGGCGAGTGCCGCTTGGACGCCAACCAGCACCACGAGCGCGATACCCAGCGTCACCAGCACCGTCGGTTCCGGGTGCAACGCGAACACCTCGGATCGGCTCCAGCCGTGCCCACCTACGCTGGCGATCAACGGATAACCGACGAGGCCGAACAGCGTGATGGCCGCGCCGACCCAGGCCATGGGGCTGCGCCCGGGCGGACGCTCCGGGGCACGACCGAACAGGCCGAGACCAAGCAGGAGCGCCGACTGGACCAGGAACGCACCGCCGAAATAATCGGCCGCCCAGTTGAGTTCTGCGTAGCGCTGCAGGTGGAAGACGATGCCGCTTGCAGCCCAGGCCGGGGCGAGCAACACCAGAGCGACCCTTACCCTGCCGCGCCACGCGGCTGCCAGAGCGGCCAGCCCCAGTCCCAACGCGAGGAACTGCAGCGGCCACCACGCCTCGTTGATCCGCTCGACCAGACGGAAGTAGACCTCGGGCGAGAACGGAATGAAGTCCTCGAGCCGGTAGCTCTGCGAGTCGCTCACAGCGATTCGACGTGGCGCACCATCCGCGCGCGCACCTCGGGAGACGGCAGCGACCCCAGGCCGGCGGCCATGTTCTCTTCGAGGTGGTCGACCCGGGTGGTCGCGGGGATCGCGCAGGTCACCGCGGGGTGGCTGACGATGAAGCGCAGCAGGTAGTCGGCCCAGGTGCGGCAGCCGAACGCCTGACTCGCCCACTCCGGCACCGGCTCGCTGCGCTTGAGCCACTTGACCAGCCGGCCGCCGTCGTAGGGCCGGTTGGCGATGACCGCGAGGCCGCGCTCCAGCGCCAGCGGCAGCAGGCGGTTTTCGGCCTCGCGATGGGTCAGGTTGTAGGTGAGCTGGACGAAGTCGAGCGCCTCGTCGGCCATGACCTGCTCGAACTCGCGGTGCCGCCGCCCGTGGGACGTGGTGATGCCGATGTAGCGCAGCTTGCCCTCGGCCTTCATCTGCCTCAGCGCCTCGAGCTGCTCGCGCCAGTCGACCAGGTTGTGCACCTGGACCAGGTCGAAGCGACGCACGCGCCAGCGCTCGAGCAGTTCGTTGAACTGTTCGTAGGCGTCACCACCGGCCGGACTCCAGACCTTCTCGGCGGCGAACAGGGTGTCGGGGTGGCCGAGCACCTCCAGCGCATGCCCCATCAGATCGGGCGCCGAACCGTACATCGGCGAGGAGTCGACCAGGCCGCCACCGTGAGCGAAGAAGGCGCGTACGACCTCGGTGCGGTCGTCGAGCATGCGGCTGTCGCTGCCGACGTTGAAGGTGCGCCAGGTGCCGAGACCGATCGCCGGCAAGGGCTCGCCGCTGACGGGGATGCTCTTGAGCGTCCTGCGACCATCGCGTGCGAACGCGAAGCGAGTCGGCAGGCAGGCCACGGCGAGCCCTTGGCCGATCCGCTTCAGGAGCGATCTTCGCGTGCAACCTCGAGTCATGGCGTCGTTGGGCCACGCGAGGCGTCATGCCGAGACCGGGCCCGGAGTTCGACCCAGCCGCCAACGTGTGACCGCGTCCAGTTGCGGCATCGCCTGGCATCCCTGGCTCGCACGTCTGTTACCCGATCGGGCCTGCCTGCGTCACCTGCGTGCCGCCGCCTGCGTCATGCCCGCTCATGAACACGCTGCAAATCATGACCAGCCCAACTGGCGGAGACTGACCACGTCGTTCCAGATCTTGGTCATGTGGCGAACACGACCGTCCTCGAACTGCATGGCGTACACGTAGTCGGCGGCCACGCGGTTCCCCGTGGGCTCGCCCGGACCGCCCGGTCCGGTCTGCGTGCCGTGGAACACCGCCACGGCGGCCACGCTGTCTCGCTCCTCGTCGACCGCGAAGCACTTCAGCTCGTACCGGCCGTCCGGAATCGGTGTCAGCAGACCCTTCATCCACTCGCAGTAGCCCTCGACGGTCGAGACGTCGGCCAGTGCGTCGGCCTGCGCTGAAAACGTCGCGTCAGGATGGCAGAAGACCTTGCATACGTCCCAGCCCTGTCCGGTCTCGCACGCGTCGAAGAATGCCCTAGCCTGTTCCAACATGTTGCCCATGACCTGCTCCTCTCCGGCGGGTGGCATGTACGCACACGCCACGGCGCCAAGACGATCATGCCCCCTGCCAACCCCGCGCCGCGAGCACGCTCGCAGGTGACAAGCCCCGCTCCCCCACGGCCAGCCCTTTTCTCACAGGTGTCTAACAACCCTAGACCATGGCCGAGCAACTGGCAGCAACCGGTCGGCAGGGATTGCTAGAATCCGCCGATGCCCTCGCTCGCCCCCATCGACGCCACCCTCGAGCGCGTCTTCGGCTTCACGTCGTTTCGTCCCTACCAGCGGGCCATCGTCGAGGACCTGGTCGCCGGCCGCGACGCCTTCGTGCTGCTGCCGACCGGGGGCGGCAAGTCGCTCTGCTACCAGCTCCCGGCGCTGCTGCGGTCGGGCACGGCGATCGTCGTCTCTCCGCTGATCGCGCTGATGAAGGACCAGGTCGACGCGCTGGTCGAGAACGGCGTCGCGGCGGCCTGCTACAACTCGGCCCTCGACGCAGACACCGCGCGGCGCACGCTGGCGCGCCTCCACGCCGGCGACCTCGACCTGCTCTACGTCGCGCCTGAACGGCTATTGACCGACGGCTTCCTCGAGCGCCTCGACGACCTGGAACTGGCGCTGTTCGCCATCGACGAGGCGCACTGCGTCTCCCAGTGGGGCCACGACTTCCGCCCCGAATACGCCCAGCTCGGCATGCTCGCAGACCGCTTCCGCGGGGTGCCACGCATCGCGCTGACCGCGACCGCCGACCCGCAGACCCGCGAGGACATCGTGCGCGTGCTCGGCCTCGGCGACGCCACGCGTCACGTCGGTGAGTTCGACCGCGCCAACATCCGCTACACCGTCGCGTCGAAGGCCGACCCTGCGCGCCAGCTCGAGCGCTTCCTCGCCGAGCGCCCCGACGAGCCGGGCATCGTCTACGCACTGAGCCGCAAGCGCGTCGAGGAGGTGGCCAACCGCCTTGCCAACCGCGGCCTGCTTGCGGCCGCCTACCACGCCGGCCTGCCCAAGGAGACGCGCCACGACGTGCAGGAGCGGTTTCTCAGGGATGAATTGCAGGTGGTCGTCGCCACGGTCGCGTTCGGCATGGGCATCGACAAGCCGAACGTGCGCTTCGTGGTCCACTACGACCTGCCGCGCCACCTCGAGGGCTACTACCAGGAGACCGGCCGTGCCGGGCGTGACGGCCTGCCCTCGGAGGCGCTGCTGCTGTTCGGCATGCAGGACGTCGTCACCGCGCGGCGCCTGATCGAGCAGGGCGACAACGCCGAGCAGCAGCGCATCGAGGTCTTCAAGCTCAACGCCATGCTCGGCTACGCCGAGAGCCTCACCTGCCGGCGCCGCGTACTGCTGCGCTACTTCGGCGAGAGCCTCGAGCGCGACTGCGGCAACTGCGACGTCTGCCTCGACCCACCCGCGACCTACGATGCGACCGAAGACGCACGGAAGGCGCTCTCCTGCGTCTACCGGGTCGGCCAGCGCTTTGGACTGCGCCACGTGGTCGACGTGCTGCGCGGCGCCGAGAGTGCGCGCATCCAGCACCTCGGCCACGACCGCCTGAGCACCTACGGCATCGGCGCCGAGCGCAGCGTCGACGAGTGGAGCGCCGTGCTGCGCCAGCTGGTGCACCGTGGCTACCTCGACCAGGACGTGGCCAACTACGCGGTGCTGCGCCTGACCGAGCGGGCGCGCCCGCTGCTGCGCGGCGAGGAGACGCTGGAGCTGGCGCTGCCGAAGCCGAAACCGGCACGCAAGGCACGGCGCAGTGCGGCCGAGAAGGCGGGGCTCGCCCCAGCGGACCTGCCACTCTTCGAAGCACTCAGGACGCTGCGCAAAGAGTTGGCCGACGCGCAGGGCAAGCCGCCTTACGTGATCTTCGGCGACGCCACGCTGCTCGACATGTGCCGTATGAAGCCGACCAGCGAGGCGGCGTTCCTCGCGGTCAACGGCGTCGGGCAGGCAAAGCTGGAGCGCTACGGGACGGAGTTCATGGCCGCCATCGCAGCCCATCGCGAAGGCGCCGCGGCCGGCTGAACGGTCAGAAGAAGGCCAGCAGCAACGCGCCGAGGGCGGCGATCAGCGCGACGGTGGCGAGCACCGTCGGCACCAGCGGCACGCTCTTGTGGCCCGCCTCGACCTGCGCCCTCACCAGCTCGTCGCGCAGCGCCAGCACGTGCTTCTCGGCCATCTCGTCGGCGAGCCGCACGGCATCCTTCTGCACGTAGGTCGCGACCGCCTTGGCGTAACGTTTCGACGAACGCTCGACGTAGGTCTCGACCAGCTTGTTGGTCCGCTCGGCGAGGTCGGCATTCTGCGTCTGGATCTCGTCGACGCGACCGCCCAGCCCGGCGAGATCGTCGACACGCTGGCCGAGCTCGGCGAGCTGCTGGCCGAGCGCTTCGAGCTGCTCGCCCTCCTCCGCCACCGCCTGGCCGGCGCGATCGACCGTCGCCTGCAGCGCGTCGACCCGGCCCATGGCCGCCTCGGACAGCGCCTCGGCGCGCGCACCACGCTCGCGGGTCTCGTCGTCGCGACTGAATGCCTCGCGCGCCTGATCGGAGAGGTCCTCGAGGCGGCCGGTCTCGACGTCGTGCTGGACGCGCATCTCGTTGCGCAGCATCTCGACCCGTGCATCGACCAGCTCGCCGAGGCGCGCCTCGAGCCGGTCGCCGAACGCGTCGTCGACCGCCTGCCGCGCGATGCGCTCCACGGCCTCCTCGGCCACCTCGGGCGGCGTCGCCGTACCCGGTTCCGGCTGCGCCTCGAGCGGCTGGGTCGCGAGCTCGACCTCGCGACCGAGCACGTCGAGCAGCCCCTGGACGTACTCGTCGGTGGGCGGCTTGGTCAGCACGCTGTGGGCGCCGTGCGCCTTGGCACGGGCGATGTACTCGTCACCCTCCTTGGCGGTGAAGATCACGATCGGCACGCTGACGAAGCGCGGGTCGGCCTTGATCTGCTGGGTCGCGTGCAGGCCGTCGATGCCCGGCATGACGTGGTCGATGAAAATCGCGTCCGGCACGTGGCCGGACAGGTACTCGAGCGCCTCCTCGGCCGAGTTGGCGGTGGCGGTGACGACGCCGAGACGCTGCAGGATCTTGGCGAGCATGAAGCGCGCCGTGCGCGAGTCGTCGACGACCAGGGCGGTGTGAATCATGTGGAACCCGAAAACCGGCCGAAAACGTGGCCTGGCATTTAGGCAGTATCGGTGGAAAAGAGTTCGCGCACCAGCGCGCGCACCGCGTCCTTCTCGATCTTGCCCATGGCGTTGCGCGGCAGTGCGTCGCGGTACACCACGTCGTGCGGGTGCTTGTAGCGCGCCAGCTTGCCCTCGAACCAGCCACGCACCGCGGCCACGTCGACCGGACGGCCGGCGTGAGCCACCACCACCGCAACCGGCACCTCGCCCCACTTCGGGTCGTCGCGACCGACCACCGCCGCCTCGACCAGGTCGGGGTGTTCGGCGAGCAGGTTCTCCAGCTCGGCGGGGTAGATGTTCTCGCCGCCGCTGATGATCACCTCCTTCTTGCGATCGTCGATCCACAGGAAGCCGTCGGCATCGGCGTGGCCGACGTCGCCGCTGCGGTACCAGCCATCGACCAGCGCCTCGGCGGTGGTGTCGGGCTGGTTCCAGTAGCCGCGCATGACGTTGGGCCCGCGTACCCACAGCTCGCCCGACACCCCCGGTTCGACGTCGTGGTCCTGCTCGTCGACGATGCGCACCTCGCAGTGCAGCGCCGGCAGGCCGCACGAGCCGGCCTTGCGCACCGCGTCGGCCGCGACCAGGTAGGTGGCGAGCGGTGCGGTCTCGGTCGAACCGTAGACCTGGATCAGCGGCACGCCCCGCGCGTGAATCCGCTCGATCAGCGTCAACGGCACCAGCGTCGAACCGGTGGTCAGCGCGCGCAGTCGCGACAGGTCGGCCTCGTTCCATCCCGGAAGCCCGAGCAGCGCAACCAGCTGGGCCGGCACCAGCACCGCGAGCGTGATCCCCTCCCCGACCAGCGCGTCGAGGGTGCGCTGCGGGTCGAACTGGCGGTGCAGCAGCACCGTCGCCCCGGCGTAGAGCGCCGGCAACGTCTGGATGTTGAGCCCGCCGACGTGGAACATCGGCAGCGTCGTCAGCACCCGGTCGCCGGCGGTCAGGTCGTGCATGTGCAGGCTGTTGAGGGCGTTGAACAGCAGCGCACGCTGGTCGAGCAGCGCCCCCTTCGACCGCCCGGTGGTGCCCGAGGTGTAGCAGAGCAGCGCCGGCGTGGCATGGCCGGCGGCGTCGGGTGCGCTGGCGAGCGGCCGCGCCTCGGCAACCAGCGCCGCGTAGTCTTGCGCGCCTTCGACCGGACCGCCGACGCCGACCAGGCGCAGGTCGGGCTGGCCGGCCTTGAGTCCCGCCGCGTGCTCGGCGAATTCCACGCCGGCGAAGAGCGCCTTGGCCTGGCAGTCGTCGAGGATCCAGGCGTGTTCTGGCGCGGCGAGGCGCCAGTTCAGCGGCAGGAAGATCGCGCCGAGCCGGCTGCAGGCGAACAGCAGCACCAGCATCTCGGGGGCGTTGTGTCCGAGCCAGGCGACGCGGTCGCCGAGACGCACTCCGAGGCGGTCGTGGAGCATGCCGGCGGCGTGCGCGATCGCGTCGGCCAGCGCGGCGTAGGTCAGCACATCTTCGTCGCAGGTCAACGCCACCCGGTCGGGAGTGAACGCGGCGTGGCGGTCGATCCAGTCGGCGAGCGTCATGGCCTCAGCCCACGTCGTCGACGCTCAACACCACCGCCATCGCCGAGTCGCCCGCGGCGCAGCCCTGGAACAGCCCGTGGCCGCCGCCACGCAGCACCAGTTCCTCGATCAGCTCGATGATCGCGCGCAACCCGGTCGGGCCCTGCGGGTGGCCCCAGATCAGCGAGCAGCCGTAGTTGTTCATCTGTTCCAGGTCGGCACCGGTGGCGCGCGCGAAGAGGATGTCGTTGACCGCGAACGGGTTGTGCGACTTGATCGCGGCGAGGTCACCGATCGCCAGCCCGGCCTGCTCGAGCGCGGCCCTGGCCGCCGGCACCGTTGCCTCGGGCATGTGTGCGAGCGCGGTGCGCGCCATGCCGAAGCCGGCCAGGTGGATGCGGATGCCCGGCTCGCGACTCAGCTCGCGCGCCCGCTCCGGGGCCGCGACCACCAGCGCGGCGCTGCCGTCGGCCGGGTGGGTCTGGCCGCCGAAGGTGACCGTGCCGCCGTCGCGCACCGGGCGCAGCTTCGCCAGCCCCTCGGCGGTCGAGAGCGTCGCCCCTTCGTCGCCTTCGAGCGTCGCGACCACCTTGCGCAGGCGCGTGTCGGGCACCTCGAACGGCAGGCTCATGTAGCGTTTCAGGAACGCCGCGTCGTCGGCCAGCGCCATGCGGTACTGCTCGGTGCGCCGCAACACCACGGCGTGCTGCTCGGCGGTGTCGATGCCGTGCTTCGCCGCGACGTTCTCGGCGGTGTCGAGCATGGCGTGCGGGCCGAGCGGGTCGCAGCCGAAATTGTCGAGCACCCAGTCCTCGTGCGCACCGGTGCCGCCCGGCGCGCCGGGGTCGGGGTAGTAGAGGTGTGGCCCGTTGGATGTGCGGTCGCAGGTCGCGACCAGCGCCACCGACGCGAGGCCGGCGTCGATCTCCTGCGCGCCGGCGAGCAGCGCCCGCGCGCCGGTGGCGCACGCCTGGTTGATCGTCGGCCCGGTCAGCTCGCCCAGGCCGGCCATCCCGGCAAACCAGGGCAGCCCGTAGAAGGCGTGCTTCTGCGGCACCGTGGTGCCGAGCACGCCGTAGTCGAACGCCTCGCCGGGCAGCTCGCGGCGTGCCAGTTCGCGGCGCGCGACCCAGGCGGCGAACTCGACCGAGTTCAATCGCGCGAAGCTGCCCTGCCAGCGCGCGAACGGCGTCGACCAGTAGGCACCGTACGGAATCTCGGCACGCGCAATGGCCACGTCAGCGCATCATCAGCGACGGCAGCCAGAGGGAGATCGCCGGCAGCAGCACCAGCAGCGCCAGGCGCACGATGTCGACGATCCAGAACGGCGTCACGCCCTTGAAGATGGTCGCCAGGCGCACGTCGGGCAGCATGCCGTTGAGTACGAAGACGTTGAGCCCGACCGGCGGCGTGATCAGGCTGATCTCGGTGACCACGACGATGACGATGCCGAACCAGATCAGCACCATGTCGGGGTCGATCATGGTGCCGAAGTCGAGTCCCTGCACCAGCGGGTAGAAGACCGGCACCGTCAGCAGGATCATCGACAGGCTCTCGAGCACGCAGCCGAGCGCCACGTAGATCAGCATGATCAACAGCACCACCACCATAGGCGAGAGGTCGTAGGAGGTGACCAGCGCGCCGAGCTGCGACGGCATGCCGGCGACGTTGATGTAGTTCGAAAAGATCAGCGCGCCGATCAGGATGGTGAAGATCATCGCCGTGGTGCGCACGCTCTCGGTCAGGATCTGCACCAGGTCGCGCCAACCGAGCCGGCGTCGCAGCAGGGCGAACAGGAACGCGCCGAAGGCGCCGATGCCGCCCGCCTCGGTCGGCGTGAAGACCCCGCCGTAGATGCCGCCGATCACCAGCACGAACAGCACCAGCACACCCCAGACCCCGGCCACGGCGCGCATGCGCGCGCGCCAGTCGAGGCGTTCACCGGGCGGGCCGGCGGCCGGGTTCAGCATCACCGTCACCTGGACGGCAACCAGGTAGAGCAGGATGCCGAGGATGCCGGGCACCACGCCGGCGATGAACAGCCTGCCGATGTCGGACTCGGTCATGATGCCGTAGATCACCAGGATCACGCTCGGTGGAATCAGGATGCCGAGCGTGCCACCGGCTGCGATCGAACCGGCCGCAAGGCTGTCCGCGTAGCCGAAGCGGCGCATCGGTGGCATCGCGACCTTGGACATCGTCGCCGCGGTGGCCAGGCTCGAGCCGCACACCGCGCTGAAGCCGCCACAGGCGACCACGGTGGCCATCGCCAGGCCGCCACGCCGATGACCGAGGAAGGCGTAGGAGGCAGCGTAGAGCTCGTCGGAGAGCCCGGCCTGACGCACGAAATTGCCCATCAGGATGAACAGCGGCACCACGGAGAGGCTGTAGGCGAGACCGGTCTCGTAGGTGACGTTGACAGCCATCGCCATCGACGGCGACCAGCCGACGGTCAGGCCGAAGCCGGCGAAGCCGACCAGGCCCATCGCGAACGCGATCGGCACGCGCAGCGCGACCAGCAACAGCAGGATGGCGAACGCGATCAGCGACTCGGTCATGGGCGATGGACCGGACCGGGGTCAGTCGTCACGACGCAGCTGCTCGCGGGCAAGCCACAGGTAGACCAGGCCGGTCGCAGCGAGCATCACGCTCATGAAGTAGACCATCGGACCGAGGGGAATCTCGAGGATCGCGGTCACGTCGCCGTAGCGCATGCTGTCGCCCGCCTTGCCCCAGACGTGGTAGCTGAGGATGAACAGCAGCACGCCGCACAGCGCGGCGATGACGGCATCGCGCCAGTGACGGATCGCGGCCGGGATCAGGCGGTCGAACAGGTCGACGGTGACGTGCTCGTCACGTGCGGTGACCAGCGGCAGGCCGGCGAAGATCAGCGTCGCCAGCGCCACCTCGGTCATCTCGAAGCCGCCGTAGACCGGGGTGTTGAACAGGTAGCGGCCGACCACGTCGACGAAGGTCAGCGCCATCATGAAGAACAGCAGTGCGGAAGCGAGACCGCCGAGCCCACGACGCAGCCAGCGCTGCGCCACGGGCTCGGCGGTCCTGGATATGCCGGACGTGGAAGCGTTCGGCTCCACTTACTTCCCGGCGGCGACCCTGGCGATCTCGGCACGCAGGTCACCCATGACCTTCGCCCCGTCGATGCCCTTGCCCTTGACCTCGCCGATCCACTTGTCCTCGAGGCTCGCGGTGCGCGCACGGATCTGGTTGACCAGGTCGTCGGTCGCGTCGATGACCTGCACGCCGTCGGCCTTCATCGCCGCGACGCCGGCCACGTCGACCGCGTCCCACGCCTTGCCCGAGAGGCGCGCGAAGTTCTCACCCGAGACCTTCATCACCGCGGCCTGGTCGGCCTTCGACAGCCCGGCGAAGGTCTTCGGGTTCATGACCAGGAAGAAGCTGACGTTGTAGAGACCGTCCGGGACCAGCGTCGCGTGGCGCACCAGCTTGGTCAGCTTGAACGACTTGATCGACTCCTTCGGGAAGAACACGCCATCGGCGACGCCGTTGGCCATCAGCTCGTAGGAGGCCGGAGCCGGCTTGAGCAGCGGGGTCACACCGATCGCCTTGGCGACGTCGTTGACCACGCCGCCACCGACGCGGATCTTCAGGCCGTCGAGGTCACTGATGTCCTTGACCGGGCGCTTGGCATTGTAGATCTGGCCGGGGCCGTGGGTGAACATGCTGAGCACCTGCACCCCGTCGTGCTCGTTGGCCTTCTCGAAGTGCTTCTTGTACATGCGCCAGTAGGCGACCGACACCGACTCGGCGCTGTTGCCGAGGAACGGGAACTCGACCGCCTTGGTCAGCAGGAAGCGTCCCGGCTGGTAGCCGTGCACGCCATAGGTGACGTCAGCGATGCCGTTCATCGCCAGGTCGAAGTGCGACGGCGGATTGCCGAGCGGCTTGGGCAGCACCTCGATGGTGACCCGACCGTCGGTCGCCGCGGCGACCTGCTCGGTCCACGGGATGATCATGTCCTTGACGATCGGGTGGGCCGCGGGCAGCCATGACGACAGCCGCAGGGTGGCGGCCTGCACGCTGCTCGCCGCCAGCAGACCGACCGCCAGCCCGAGCGAGATGAGGGTACGTTGCTTCATGTGGATGGTCCTCCTAAGGGTGTCTTGCGGCATGGCGCTGGGCGCTTGTGTGCCTGTGTCGTGCGGTTACTTGGTGGCTTACCGGTCGCTGTGCCGGCCGGGGTTCCGCTGTCCCGTCGAGAGCGACTCATTATAAGGGGGCGCGTGAGACTGTCACCCCCGTCCGATCGTGGCCTGGGGACCGCTTCGTGCCGGGTCGGCATCACCTTTAGGAGCGCCGCCCACGGCGCGATCCGCTCAGCGGCTCTGCCACGAAAACGCAAAAAAAAAAGCCGGCCACGCTGGCCGGCTCAACCATCTGAGAGAGCGTCGTTTCAGAAGAAGGCCTGGATGCCGGTCTGCGCGCGCCCCAGGATCAGGGCATGCACGTCGTGCGTCCCCTCGTAGGTGTTGACCGCCTCGAGGTTCATCACGTGGCGGATCACGTGGTACTCGTCGGCGATGCCGTTTCCGCCGTGCATGTCGCGTGCGACGCGGGCGATCTCCAGCGCCTTGCCGCAGTTGTTGCGCTTCATCAGCGAGATCGCCTCGGGCGCGGCGCTCCCCTCGTCGAACATCCGGCCGAGGCGCAGCGCACCGTGCAGGCCGAGGGTGATCTCGGTCTGCATGTCGGCCAGCTTCTTCTGGATCAGCTGGGTCGCGGCGAGCGGCCGCCCGAACTGCTCGCGGTCTAGGGTGTACTGGCGCGCGGCGTGCCAGCACGCCTCGGCCGCACCCATGGCGCCCCAGGCGATGCCGTAGCGGGCACGGTTGAGGCAACCGAAGGGCCCCTTGAGCCCCTCGACGTTGGGCAGCAGGTTCTCGTCGGGCACGAACACGTCGTCCATGACGATCTCGCCGGTGATCGACGCCCGCAGCGAGAACTTGCCCTCGATCTTCGGCGCCGAGAGCCCCTCCATGCCCTTCTCGAGCACGAAGCCGCGGATCACGTCGTCCTCGGTCTTGGCCCAGACCACGAACACGTCGGCGATCGGCGAATTGGTGATCCACATCTTCGCGCCCATGAGGCGGTAGCCGCCATCGACCTTCTTCGCGCGGGTCTTCATGCCGGCCGGATTGGAACCGGCGTCGGGCTCGGTCAGGCCGAAGCAGCCGACCCACTCGCCGGTCGCGAGCTTCGGCAGGTACTTCCGGTGCTGCGCCTCGGTGCCGTAGGCGTGGATCGGGTACATGACCAGCGACGACTGAACGCTCATCGCCGAGCGGTAGCCGGAGTCGACCCGCTCGACCTCGCGCGCGACCAGGCCGTAGCTGACGTAGTTGACCGCGGCGCAGCCGAACTCCTCGGGCAGCGTCGAGCCGAGGAAGCCGAGCTCGCCCATCTCGTTCATGATCTCGCGGTCGAAGTGCTCGTGGCGATTGGCCTCGAGGACGCGCGGCAGCAACTGCTCCTGGCAGTAGTCGTACGCGCTGTCACGAATCAGCCGCTCCTCTTCGGTGAGCTGATCGTCGAGCAGCAGCGGGTCTTCCCAGCTGAATTGCGGCTTGGCCATGTCGTTACGCTCCCGTTCCGGCGGTTACCTGAAACCGCCATCTCGTTGTTTATCCCGCATGCCCCGTTCAACCAGGGCACCCACAGCACACGGATGTACTGCCATTTCGTGGGTGTAGCCCGCGAAATGAAGGCAGACCGAAACCGCGTTTTGGTCTGCCCTGTCCCATTAAGCCATGGATGGCCTAGCCGGGACTTTCGATCTCCTGCGGTACACGGATGTACCGCCATTTCGTCGGTCAGTGCCGGCGAAATGAAGGCAGGCCGAAACTCCGTTTTAGGCTGCCGTGCGCGGGGGAGTCCAGGATGGACTCATCCTGCGCGTCGATTAAATATATTGCCCGCTGTCGACCTTGATCACCTCACCGGTGATCATGCGTGCCGCGTCCGACAGCAGGAACAGCACCGCATGTGCGATGTCACCCGGCTCGGCAAGTCTCTTGGTCGCGGTCTCGGCGAGCGCCGCGTCGAGAATCTCCTGCGGCAACGCGTGCGCCATGTCGGTCATGACCATGCCTGGCGCGACGGCGTTGACGGTCACCCCCTTGGCGCCCAGCTCCTTGGCCGCGGTCTTGGTCAACCCGACCAGCCCCGCCTTGGCGGCGCTGTAGTTGGCCTGGCCGAACTTGCCACGCAGGCCGTTGATCGAGGTGATGTTGACGATTCGCCCATGGCCGGCGGCGCGCATGCGCGGCGCCAGTGCCCTGATGGTGTGGAACGCGCCGGTCAGGTTGACCGACAGCACCGCCTGCCACTCCTCGTCGCTCATCTTGGCCAGGCTTCGATCACGCGTGATGCCAGCGTTGTTGACCAGCAGCGTCGCATGCTCCGGGAGCCCTGCGACCGCGGCAGCGACGCTCTCCGCGTCGGCCACGTCGACCTCGTGGCAGGCGAAGGGCAGGTCGACCTTGGCCACGCCGAGGTCGAACGCATGCACCTCGGCACCGGCCTTGGCCAGCGTCTCGGCGATGGCGCGGCCGATGCCACGCGCGCCGCCGGTGACCACCGCGGCACGGCCGCGGAAGTCCCAGCTAGGCAGTGCGTTCTCCTGCATCGCGGCGTCAGGCCAGTGGCAGGCTGAAGGCCAGCCGCTGCGCCGGGCGGAAACCGCAGCGCTGCAGGAAGCGCAACAGGCCGAAGTTGTCCCAATAGACCATCGTGCGTACGGTCTCGACGCGCAGCGAGGCGAGGTTGGCCAGCAGCTGCGAGACCAGCGCGGCGCCGATCTGGCGCCCGTGGAACGACGGGTGCACGCCGAGGGTGTCGATCACCGCGGTGGTCGCGGTCTGCCCGAACTCGCCGTAGTCGACCCGCGCCATGATGAAGCCGACCACGAGGCCGTCCTCCTCGGCAACCAGCGACAGGCGGATGCCCGACTGCTGCAGCACCTCGTCGACCTTGCGCCGGTAGTAGGCGGTGCGATCGCGGCCGGTGACCTTGGTGTCGATGCGCACCAGGGCGGCGAGGTCGGCCGCGTCGAGGCTGCGTACCAGGATCTCGTCGCGCGACAGCGCCTCGAAATCGTCGCCGTTCGGATCGCCGTAGTTGGGATCCTGGGAGAACTGGTTGACCAGTTGCTGGGTGGTCGGGTGCGAGGGCTTGTTCATGATTCTTGATCCCTGCTCAGAATTCGGTTCCGCTGGCGTCAAGCTCGAGCACCAGGCGCGGCGCCAGCGTGAAGCCGACCGCGGCGAAGAAGCCCAGCAACTCGGGTTCGTCCCACCCGGCCTGGGTCTGCAGTTCACTGGCGCCCCGCTCCTTGGCGCCGGCACTCAGCGCATCCATCAGCGCATGGCCGATGCCGCCCGCCTTGCGGTCCGGGTCGACGGTCAGCGCATCCAGCACCGCGACCGTCGCCGCGCCGCCGAACTCGCCGTCGAGTATGTGCGCCAGCGCGAAACCGACCAACTGGTCGTCGGCGCATGCGGCAAGGGCGACGAAGGTGCGTTCGTCGCGCGCGCGGGCCTTGATCCACTTCTCGAAGAAACCGCGCCGCGAGACCTCGCTGGTGCGCCGGTCGACGGCCACCACCGCGTCGAGGTCATCGACGGTCAGCGGGCGAATCGTGATGTCATTGTTGGGCCTTGGCCAGGCCGCCCTGCTGCTGCAGTTTCTCGTGACGGAAAGCGCCCCAGATCGCTGCACCGATCGCGCCGGCGTAGATCGAGTCGGGATGCCCCTTGGCGTCGAGCTTGAGCTTCTGCGCCACCAGCGCCTCGTTGAGCGCGGCGACCAGCCCCTCGTCGAGGGCCAGGCCGCCGGTCATCAGCGTCACGCCCTCGCCGGCCTTGATCACCTTGAGCAACTTGGCCAGGCGCCCGGCCATCGACAGGTGGATGCCCTTGAGGATGTTCGGCGCCGAGATGCCGCGCGAGACCATGTTGATGACGTCGGTCTCGGCGAGCACCGCGCAGATGCTCGACACTGTCTCGGGGTCGTCGGCCTGCTTCGACAGCGGGCCGATCTCCTCCTGGGCGATGCCGAGGTAGCGTGCGATGTTCTCGAGAAACTGGCCGGAGCCGGACGCGCACTGGCTGGTCATGCGGTAGGAGAGCACCTTGCCGCGCTCGTCGACCTTGATCGCCTTGCCGTTCAGGGCGCCGATGTCGAGCACCGAGCGCGCCTCGGGCTCGAGGTAGATCGCGCCGCGTGCGTGGGTGGTCATCGAGAAGAAATGCCCGGTGGAGAAGGCGACGTTCTCGCCGTCGCCGGTGGTGGCGATGTAGTCGAACTCGTCCTCCTTCATACCCTGCGCCTCGAGCAGCTCCTCGAACGCGCGCCGCGCGAGCTGCAGCGGGTCGCGGTTGCGGATGCGGTCGACGCGCTTGCCCAGCCACTCGACGTCGTCGCCGTCGACCCTGAACAGCACGGTCTTGACCGCGCCGGTACCCAGATCAATGCCTGCCGTGATCGCCATTACGCTGCCTCCATCACCGCGCGGCGGGCAAACTCCGCGCCGCCCAGCGCCCCGGTGTAGATCGAGTTCGGGTTGATATTGATGGTGCGCTCGCCGTAGTTCTCCTCGATCAGCTTGCGCAGCTCCTTGACGGCGGCCTCGTTCTTGGCCACGCCACCGGTGAAGGTGAACTCGTCCTCGACGCCGCCGGAACGGGAGAGGATCGACATCGCGCGCAGGATGATCGCGCGGTGCAGGCCGGCCATGATGTCCTCGCGCTTCTCGCCAAGCGAGAGGCGGTCGCGCAGCTCGGCGCCGGCGAACACCGTGCAGGTCGAGTTGATACGCACGTTCTTGGTCGACTTCATCGCCAGCGGGCCGAGCTCGTGCAGGCCGAGGTTCATCTCGTCGGCGATGTAGCCGAGGTAGCGCCCACAGCCGGCCGCACAGCGGTCGTTCATCTGGAAATTGACCACGATGCCACTGTCGTCGACCTGGATGCCCTTGGTGTCCTGGCCGCCGATGTCGAGCACGGTGCGCGTGTTCGGATACATCAGGTGCGCGCCGAGGCCGTGGCACAGGATCTCCGAGCGGATGTGCTCCTTCGGGAACGGCAGCCGCACGCGCCCGTAACCGGTGCCGACCACGTAGGTCTCCTCGAGCCCGATTTCGAGCGCCGACTTGACCGGTGCGGCGACCGACTCCTCGGTGGCCTTGAAGTCGTGGTCCTCCTCGGTCATCACGCGGTGCAATGCGCGCAGGAACTTGCCGCTCATGTCGCCAGCCGGGGGCCGGTTCTCGACCTCGATGATCGACTTGTCATAGACGTTGAGCATGGCGTCGAACGGCACGCCGGACTCTTCCGCCACCACTTCGGAGAGCTGCATGTAGACCGAGCCGGCGAGGTCACGGAAGAAGTCCGACTTGCGCTCGGCACCCGGAGCGTAGAGCTCGACGAGCTTCTCGCGCAGGCGCACGAAGGTCTCGTCGATGGCGTCGCCGAGCGGCTTGCGGATCTTGGCGAAGCGCAGGTCGTCGCCGTTGTTCAGGCAGGTCTCCTGCAGGTCCTTGAGCTGTTCCAGGAACTGTTCGAGGCGGAAGTTGCGCTCGAGGCCCTCGATCAGCTCCTCGACCTGGCCCTCGAGGCCGGCGACGCCGTCGAGCTCGCGTCGGAACAGCGTCAGCCGGGTGTCGATGAACGCCTCCTGCTTGGCCACCGCGCTGGCGGTGTCGTAGTTGGAGCGCGAGTTGGTGATGCCGCGCCTGGTCGAGCCGAGATCGATGCCGATGAAACACTGCATGGCGGTCTCCTCAGGCAGCGACCGGCTTGGAGCCGCCGCGCCGCTGTTCGATCATCTGGAAGTAGCTCTCGAGCCGGTTCTTGACGTTGGCGTGCGAGAAGTAGCGCGGGTCGACGAGGTCGGTCTCGATGAACGCGCCGGGCTTGCCGGTACGCTTCTCGATCTCGCGCATCATCAGCAGCTCGCCGGCGGCGAAGCTGTTGCAGCTCTTGATCGAGTTGGTCAGGAAGCCGTCGGCCTCGTACTCGTTCATGTACTGTTCGATCAGGTCCACGCGCTGCGGCATGTTGTTGTTCGTGTAGCACTTGAGGCAGTACTCGGCGAGCGACTCGAGCGGGTTGTCCGGATCGTGGCGGAAGCCCTGGTCGTAGAGACCGCCGACCTTGGAGTAGGTGCTGGCGACGACGACCGCGCCCTCGTCGTAGAACAGCTTCCAGAACTCGCGGAAACTGGTCCAGTTGGGTGGACCCTCGACCACCAGGCGGTAGCGCTGGTCGGTCTGCTCGCCCTCGGGGGTGATCGGACCCTGCCCCTTGGCGATGCGCTCCTCGATCTCCTTGCGCAGCACCTTGTAGTACTCGACCGCCTGCTGGGTGCCGCGGAACGCGGTGAAGATTGGGCCCATGTAGTAGACCGCGCCGAAGTAGGCGTCGATCGGGCTCGGCTTGTTCTTCGACGACTCGAGCACCCAGACCAGGTTGTCCTCAGCCTGCGCCGAGCGCGCCATCATCTCGCGCAGCCGGTCGATGTCGAACTTGACGCCGGAGACCTCCTCCAGACCGGGGATGACGACCTCCTTGAGCTGCTTGACGACGTAGCTGATCATGTTCGGCGTGATCTTGCCATCGCCCTGGTAGGGCACCTGCAGCATCAGCGTCGGGCACTTGTACTCGTGGCGCAGCAGCTCGAACCACTTCATGAACGTGTAGCAGCCGGTGTAGGAGAGCAGCAGCACGTCGGGGCGCGGCATCGGCTTGCCGTTGGGCGCGATGTTGCCCTGGCTCATCATGCCGATGTCTCGGCGTCCATGATCATGCCGCCGCTCTTCTTGCGCATGCCGTTGTTGATCGCGTTGATCTCCGGCAGGTTGTTGAGCAGGTCGAAGCAGCGGATCAGCTCGTTGAGATTGCCCGGCACGAAGGTGCTGACCACCTTCTTGCCATTCTCGTGCGCGGAAGTGAGCGCCTCGTAATTGCTGGCGATGAGCTCCTTCTGCATGATCATCGAGGGTTCCTTGATCACCTCGGTCTGGTTCGCATTGCTCATGGTCTCAGCTCCACAGCTTGATTGAGTCGGCAAAGGTGCCGGCCTGTTCGCGGATCGGCGCCATCTGCCCGGAGTTCTCCGCGTACTTGAACGAGATGTACGGCACGTTGTGCTCGGAGATCTTGTCGGCGAGCATCGGGCGCCACAGAAGTGCCGGGTCGCAGAAACTCGGTGCGGCGAAGATCACACCCTCGGCCTTGGTGTCCTTGATGATCTCGACCAGCTGCGCGCCGACGTCTTCCTCGGTCTCGGCGTACTTGGCCGCGGTGTCCGCGGAGTTGTGCAGGAAGGCATACGCCAGGTTGCCCAG
Organism: Gammaproteobacteria bacterium; assembly: GCA_009937385.1. GTDB lineage: Bacteria > Pseudomonadota > Gammaproteobacteria > QNFN01 > QNFN01 > QNFN01. The sequence continues at coordinate 18,283 of JAACFL010000039.1, forward strand.
CGGGTCACCGTCGGTCGGCACCTCTTCTTTCAACCAGCGGTTCACCAGACAGTAGTCGTCGTCGACGATGTAGCAGCCGGACATCTCGATCGACTTGATCAGGTTGAGCGGTGGCTGCTCGCAGAACGAGCCGTTGATGACGATGCGGCAGTTGTCCTTGATCGGGCGCTCCTCGTCCACCACCGACGCGAGGTAGTCGCGCAGCATGGCGTTGTGCTCCTCGACCGGCAGCACCAACCCGGCGCGGCTGAGCAGGTAGAGCTCGGCGCTCGGCACCTGCCACGGCGTCTCCGAACGCATCCGGTAGAGGTCGCGGATCAGCGCACGGTTCTCGTTGTAGACGGTGATCGAGGCACGCAGGTCATCTTCGCTGACCTTGCGTCCACCCAGTTCCTCGAGCGCCTCGAGCAGCTCCTGCATCTCCTGCCGGTAGAACGCCCCGCCGATGTCGTCACGGTAGTTCTGCGGCACGTCGACATAGCGCACATAGACCTCGGGGAACATCAGTTTCCACATCCCGGACAGGTTGCGGATCACGTCGCAGATGCTCGGGAACAGCATGCCGTCGACGAAATCGAGGCGCTTGGCGATGCCGAGCTCGATGGTCGAGCGCGGAATGCGGCAGATGTAGCTCTGGTAGTAGGCGTCGCCGTGGATCACCTCCATCTGGTCGCCGCCGCCCATGATGCCGAGCGGCAGCATGCCGGCCGCGTGGATCAGCTCCTCGGGCACGTAGACCGGCATGTAGCCGATCACCTTGCGTGACGGGTCGGCCGCCTTCCACTCGCGCGCGGCGCTGAAGTGGAGGTCCTCGTAGAGCGCTTCGCAGCGCTTGATGATGTCAGCGGTACTCATGTTCAGCGGTTCTCCCAATTGGCGGGTCGCTTGTCGATGAACGCTCGCAGACCCTCGGTGGCGTCGTGGGTCGCCATCAGGCCCTCGAGGTAGAGCGCCTCGACCTCGGCCAGCCGCGCCTTGACGCGGGTCGCCATGGCCGCGTGGGCGGCCGCGACGGCGAAGCGCAGGCTGCTGGTGCTATGCGAAGCGAGGTGGGTGTCGAAGTAGTCGAGCGCGGCGGCTTCGGGGTCTTCCACGGCAGCGTTGGCCAGCCCGACGCGCGCCGCCTCGGCGCCGTCGATCGAGCGGCCGGAGTAGAGCAGGTCCTCGGCGAGCGCGCGCGGCATGCGCTCCGGCAGCAGGCACGAGGCCGCCGGGGCGAACACGGCGATGCGGATCTCCGGCTGGCCGAGACTCGCGTCCGGTGCGACGAACATCAGGTGCCCAGCCGCGGCCACCTCCAGACCACCGCCCAGGCACTGGCCGCGCAGCGCGACCAGGATCGGCACCGGGAAGTCGAGCATCCGTCCGACCAGCGCGTGGAGGCATCGCAGCATTTCGGCGCACTGTTCGGGCAGGTGCTCCTCGACGCTGGCGCCGAAGCTGAAGTGGGGCCCGGCGTGGTCGAGCAGCACGCCGGCCAGCGTGCTGTCGTCGCGTGCGTCGGCGAGCGCGGCGTCGAGCGCGGCGATCATCGCCGCGTCGACGATGTTGGCCTTGGGCCGGTCGAGGCGCAGGCGCAGCAGCTTGCCGTCGCGCTCGCGCCAGACCTTGAGTGGGCTGTCGCTCATCAACTCAGCCCTGCGCGCCCGGCATCAGGCTCTCGATCAGCTCGGGTGTCCACGGCGCACCCTCGGCCAGTGCCTGGCGCAGCGCGACGAAGTCGATCTCGCGGCCGATCTCGCGGTTGCCCTCGTTGAACGCGCGGAAACCGGTGCGCGCCTCGTTCATCATGTTCAGTGCCAGCCAGCTGCGGCTGTTCTCCTTGTTGCGGTTCCAGGCGTCGAGCTTCGGCTTGCGCAGTTCCTCGAGGCTCTTGGTCATGCACTCGGGGAAGGTTTCGATGAGCTTGGCGCAGAGCGCCTCGACCGCCTCATCGAGCAGGCTCAGGTCGATCTCGCCGGACTTGACCTGTTCGCGCGCGGCCTTCGCCTCGGCGCCGGTCTTGAACTCGCCGTGCACGATGCGCCCGAACTCGTCGAGGTAGCGATCGGTGATCACCGCCGGGTTGGCGACGAACTCCCCATCGATCTTGAGCGCCGGGACGATCTGCATGCAGACGCCGAGGCGGTAGGCCTTGTGCGCCGAGAACGGCTCGCACAGGGTGCCCGAGACCATCGCCTGCTCGCAGCCGATCATCACCGGCAGGAAGTCGGTCGCCCCACCGATCGCCGCCGAACCGTGCTTGGGTCCAGCCTGGCCGAAGTTGGCGAGGTCCTGCGCGACGGTGAAGTCGGCGGCCATGCCGATCTCCTGGCCACCACCGATACGCATGCCGTTGACGCGGCAGATCACCGGCTTGTCGCAACCGAGGATGGCGCTGACCATGTCGTTGAACAGCCGCATGTACTGGCGGTACTCCTGCGGGTTGCCGGCGTAGTACTCGGCGTACTCCTTGGTGTTGCCACCGGTGCAGAACGCCTTGTCACCGACCGCGGTGAACACCACCGCGTTGACCGCGCGGTCCATCGATGCGCGGCGGAAGGCGAGGATCAGCGCCTTGCACATGTCGGTGGTGTAGCTGTTGTACTGCTTGGGGTTGTTCAGCACGATCCAGGCGTTGTAGAGCCCCTCGGCCTCGCTGCCATCACGGCGCTTCGCCGGGCGCCGCTCGTAGCGCACCATGCCGTCGCACAACGACTCGATCTCGGCGGCGACGAGGTTGTGATCGGCGAGTTCCGCCGGCTTGGTGTTGGCAACGATCTCGGTGGTCTTGGGATTCATCTCGGTTCTATCCTCTCAAGTTCTTTGCGTAGGCCGGGCTCCAGCCCGACATCGGCCGTCGTTGTCGGACTGAAGTCCGACCTATATAGGAATCTCGTTCAGCGCGTCACTCACGCCCCGGGCACCAGGATCGCGCGCCGGCTCAGCTGGTGCGCGTGGGCCGCCGTGAAGATCTCCTGGATCGAGTCGAGGGGATGCTGCTCGACGAACGGCGCCAGCTTCACGCGGCCGTCCAGGATCAGGTCGAGTGCATGCGGGTAGAGGGTGACATCGCAGCCCCAGTTGCCCTGTGCCTTGGCATGGAACGCCATCAGGTTCGACAGGCGCAGCTCCACGGTGTCCATCGTGAAGCCGACCACCGCGAGGTGAGCGCCGAAGGTCAGCAGGCCGTAAGCGGTCGCCTGGCCGGCCGCCGTGCCGGAGCACTCGAAGATCTTCCACTCGGTGGCGCGCAGCCCCTGCTCCCTGGCGAAGCCCTGGATCGCCTTGCGCAGGTCGCGGCCCGAGACGTCGCGGGCATTGAGCGCCAGCGCCGCGCCGCTCTCGCCGATGGCATCGAGCTTGATCTGGTCGACGTCGACGGCCACCACCGTGGCACCGAAGGCCGCGGCCACCTGGACGGCGTAACCGCCCACGCCGCCGACGCCGATGACGATCGCCAGGTCGCCCGGCTGCACGTCGGCCTGGACCACCGCCTGGTAGGGCGTGGTCACCGCGTCAGCGACCACCGAGACGTCGGCAAGCTGCAGGCCGGCCGCGGCGAGGCGCTGCTCGTCGACGGCGCACAGGCCGTGGGCGGGAACCGTGATGTGGGTCGCGAAGCCGCCGTGGATGTCATTGCCGGGCATCTTCTGCGCGCGGCAAATGGTGCCGTGTCCACGCTGGCAGAGCTCGCAGCTCCCACACGGAATCACCGCCGGGACGATCACCGCCTGGTCCTGCCACGCCTCGGCCCCCTCACCGGTCGCGACCACGTGGCCGCTGATCTCGTGACCGAGGGTCAGCGGCAGCGGCTGGTTGGTGCGCACGCCGTCGTAGTAGAAGCCGAGGTCGGTGTGGCAGACACCGCAACCGGCGATCTGGACGGTCACCTCGCCACCCTGCGGGGCGGCGGGCTCGAACGGGGTGCGCGCCAGCGGCGCGGCAACGGCGGTCATCTCCCAGCGGTGGGACTCGACACTCACGGCACTCCTCCTGTCTTGTATTTCTGTTTCGAGACAATTATATTGACGTTTACGTAAACGTCAAGTAAAAATTGACCCGGATCATTCAGCCAAGATGATTATCCGCATTGCGTCAACCACATCACCTGCAACTGCTTAAAAGAAAAGGGGTTGTTAAATTGACAGCCATCAATAAAATAGTGATGAATCGATAAGGAACCGTTATGCTTCGGTGTTGCAGTGCAGCATCGAAGCCACCCCGGCACATGGATGCGCCGACGGACCCACCAGCAAGAGAGCGCACCATGACCACAGAATCCACCTCCTCGGTATCGATCGTGCTCGCCGGCAGCGGCGGCGCGGGCGTCATGACCGCGGGGACCATGCTCCTCGATGCCGCCGGTCGCGCCGGCTACTACGCGCTGATGACGCGCTCGTCCGGCCCACAGATCCGCGGTGGCGAGGCCGCGGCGATGGTGCGCATCGCCACCCACCCGGTGGAGTCGCACACCGACCGCTTCGACCTGCTGCTCGCCATCGACTGGCAGAACGTCGGCCGCTTCGCCGCCGAGATCCCGATGGACGACGCGAGCCTGATGCTCGGTGACCCGGCGGGTGGCGATAAGCCGGAGAAAATCGTCGCGACCGGCGCCCGCCAGGGCGAGATCGCATTTAAGGAGCTGGCCAAGACGATCGAGGGTGGCCGGCCGAACATGCTGGCGCTCGGCGCCGTCGCATCGATGATCGGCCTGCCTGAACAGGCGGTCACCGAGGTGATCGAGCGCAACCTCAAGCGCAAGGGGCAGGAGGCGATCGACGCGAGCATCGCCTGCGTGCGTGCCGGTGCCGAGGCCGCCGTGGATCTGCCGGCGATGCCGAAGCTGGCCCCGGCGGCGACCGACACCACGCGCTGGAGCATCACCGGCAACGAGGCGACCGGCCTCGGCGCGGTGCGGGGCGGCGTGCGCTTCGTCGCGGCCTACCCGATCACCCCGGCGACCGAGGTGCTCGAGTGGCTCGCCCCGGCGCTGAAGAAGGTCGGCGGCGTGCTGGTCCAGGCCGAGGACGAACTCGCCTCGGTGACGCAGATCATCGGTGGCTCGTTCGGCGGCACGCCGGCGCTGACCGCCACGGCCGGCCCCGGGCTGGCGCTGATGATGGAATCGATCGGTCTCGCGGTCGCGTCGGAGACACCGATCGTGGTGGTCGACGTGATGCGCGGCGGGCCGTCGACCGGCATCCCGACCAAGTCAGAGCAGAGCGACCTGAACATCGCCGTCTACGGCCTGCACGGCGATGCGCCGCACATCGTCGTGGCACCGGTCTCGCTCGGCGACTGCCTGTTCTCGACCCAGTGGGCGGTGCACCTCGCCGAGGCGATGCAGACCGCGGCGATCGTCCTCTCCGACCAGTCGCTCGGCCAGAGCCAGGCGATCATCGACCGCCCGGCCGACGTGGCGTTCCTCGCCAAGCGCGAGACCCCGGCGGTGATCGACGAGAACTACAAGCGCTACGCGCTGACCGGCTCGGGTGTTTCGCCGATGGCGATCCCCGGCATGGCCGGTGGCCAGTACACCGCCGACGGCCTCGAACATGCAGAGAGCGGCACCCCGTCGAGTTCCGACGTCGACCACAGCGCACAGATGGACAAGCGACTGCGCAAGCTCGAGCAGTTCAACTTCGGCGATCACTGGGCCGATATCGACGGCGAAGGTGACACCGCGATCCTCACCTGGGGCTCGACCTGCGGGCCGGTCTCCGAGGCCCTCGACCGGGTGCGTGCCGACGGCGGCGACGCCCGACTGATCAAGATCCGCCTGCTGTCGCCAGTGCAGCCCGAGCGCTTCGCCGCCGCGCTGGAGGGCGTCAAGCGGGTGCTGATCGTCGAGCAGACCCACAGCGGCCAGTTCTACCGCTACCTGCGCGCCCACTACGACCTGCCTGCCGACGTCCAGGTGTTCGCCAAACCCGGCCCGCTGCCAATCCGGCCCGCGGAAATCGTCGACCGTCTCGCCAACTGGAGCTGATCATGAGCACCAACACCGCAAGCAAACCGCTCACCGCAAAGGACTTCAAGTCCGACGTCAAGCCGGTCTGGTGCCCGGGCTGTGGCGACTTCGGCGTGCTGTCCTCGCTCACCAAGGTCTTCGCCGAACTCAAGCTCTCACCCGAGAACGTCGCCGTGATCTCCGGGATCGGCTGCTCGTCGCGCATCCCGGCCTACGTCAACTCGTACGGCTTCCACGGCGTGCACGGCCGTGCGCTGCCGCTGGCGATCGGCCTGAAGGTGTCGCGCCCCGAACTGACCGTGATCGTCACCGGTGGCGACGGCGACGGCTTCTCGATCGGCGGCAACCACTTCCTGCACGCCTGCCGGCGCAACGTCGACATGACCTACGTGGTCATGGACAACCAGGTGTACGGCATGACCAAGGGCCAGGCCTCACCGACCACCGAGGCGACCTGGGCCAAGGGCAAGCTGACCCCGGGTGGCCCGGGGATCAACCCCTTCCACCCGCTGGTGATCGCGCTGGCCTCCGGTGCCAACTACATCGCGCGCTGCTCGAGCGGTGACCCCAACGGCACGGCCAAGGTGCTGGCCGAGGCGATCGCCCACCCGGGCTTCTCGTTCGTACAGGTGCTCAGCCCCTGCGTCACCTACCGCCCGGAGCAACGCGACTGGAAAAAGAGCACCCGCCCGTCGCCGGTCGAGCCGACCGACGACCCGGCACGCGCGGCGCGCCGCCTGATGAGCGACGACGGCCTCAACACCGGCCCCCTCTACGTCGGCAGCCGCGCGCCCTACCAGCCCGAGCTCAAGGCGAGCGTCGAGAACCTCGCCGACCTCGAGCAGGAGTTCCTGGTATGAGCGCTCCCGAGCAGGCCTCGGCGCGCAGCACCCTCATCGCCAACGTCGAGGACCTGCTGGCCCACGCGCGCACCATGGAGGCCGAGGCCGCCGAGCGCTACGACGACCTCGCCGACCAGATGGAGGTGCACAACAACCACGAGGTGGCGCGGCTGTTCCGCAAGCTCGCCGAGATCGAGGCCAAGCACATCGCCGCGGTCGAGGCGATGGGCGACGGCCTCGACCTGCCCGAGCTCAAGCCGTGGGAGCACGCCTGGGATAACGAGAGCCCGGAGGCGACCGAGGTCGACGAGGTGCACTACCTGATGACGCCGTACCACGTCATCTCGATCGCAATGCACCACGAGAAGAAGGCGGTCGAGTTCTTCGAGAGCGTGGTCGAGAACAGCGCCGACCCGAAGCTGCGCGAAATGGCCGAGGGCCTCGCCGAGGAAGAGCGCGAGCACGTCAGGCTGCTCGGGGAGTGGCTGGTGCGCTACCCGAAGCCCGAGAAGGGCTGGGACGAGGATCCGGACCCACCGAATCTGCAGGAGTGATCCCGACCGGAACGCCCGGCTCGGCCGGGCGTTCTCTTTTGTGCCCACGAGACTGAGGGGTCAGAGTCGGCAATCCTGACTCTGTCCCTCCGAGTTCGAGTGTGGTTCAGCTTGGCAGGTTGGCGGTGACGATGTCGTAACCGCCTTCACGCAGCGCGTCGATCACCGCCTGCAGGTCGTCGGCCCGGTAGCGCACGATGGCGATGCGCTGGCCAGTCTCGTCGGGGTGGGTCGGCGAGACCACGGTGGCGATCTTGCCTCCGGCCTGGTTGACCGCGGCGAGCAGCCCGGCCAGCCGACCCACCTCGTCGGGCAGGTGCACGGCGATGCGCGCCGCGTCGATCACCTGGCAGCCGGTCACCTCGAGGAAGAAGTCAACCAGGTCGACGCCGGTGACGATGCCGACCAGCTTCCCCTCCTCGACCACCGGCAGGCAGCCGACCCGACGGTCGCGCATCAGCCGACCGGCCTCCTCGACCAGCATGCCCGGCGAGGCGGTAACCACGTCAGCGTGCAGCAACTGCCCGGCGGTGACCTTGGCGAGCAGGTAGTTGACCTCGCCGACGTCGAGGGTGGTGATCGGCGACGGCTCAGCTCGCTGCACGTCGCGGTGCGAGACGATGCCGACCAGGCGGCCGCTGTCGTCGACCACCGGCAGGTGACGCAGCTTGCGCTCGCGCATCAGCTCCGCCATGCGCGCCAGCTTGGTCTCCGCGGTGACGGTCACCACGTCCCGGGTCATGATGCGATCGACGTTCATCGTCCCTCTCCTCGTCCTTGTTCTGCGTCGGGGCTCAGTGCCCCAGGTAGGCCTTGCGTACCGTCTCGTCCTCGAGCAGCGCCGCGGCGGGCGCGCTGGTCACCACCTTGCCGGTCTCGAGCACGTAGCCGCGATCTGCGATCTGCAGCGCGGCGTTGGCGTTCTGCTCGACCAACAGCACCGTGGTTCCGGCCTCGTGCAGCTCGCGCACGACGCGAAAGATCTCCTCGACCAGCAGCGGAGCGAGCCCCATCGACGGCTCGTCGAGCAGCAGCAGGCGTGGCCGGCCGAGCAGCGCGCGGCCGATCGCCAGCATCTGCTGCTGGCCGCCGGAGAGGTTGCCTGCGAGCTGCCCGCGCTTCTCGTGCAGGATCGGAAACAGCGCGTAGACCTCGGCGATCTTCTGCGCGACCCAGTCCCCGTCGCGACGCTGGCTGTAGCCACCGAGACGCAGGTTGTCCTCGACGCTGAGGGGCGCGAACACCTGGCGCCCCTCGGGCACCTGGCAGATGCCGCGCGCGACGATGCGATGCGCGGGGAGCCGCGTGATCTCTTCGCCATCGAAGTGGATCGTGCCGCCGCTGGCCGGCTGCACGCCGGACAGGGTGCGCAGCAGCGTCGTCTTGCCGGCGCCGTTGGCACCGACGATCGCCACCAGCTCGCCCGGGTGGACCTCGAGCGAGACCGAGTGGATCGCCTGGATCGGCCCGTAGTGGGTGGCGAGGTCGGTCACCTCGAGCAGTGGCGCGTCACTGGACGGCATACTGCACCTCCCCGCCGAGGTAGGCGGCGATCACCCGCGGGTCGTTCTGGATCTCGGTCGTGGTCCCCTCGGCGAGCTTGCTGCCGTAATCGAGCACCAGCACGGTGTCGGAGACCTGCATCACCAGGCCCATGTTGTGCTCCACCAGCAGCACCGTGACGCCACGCGCGCCGATGCGCCGGATCAGCTCCCGCAATTCGGCGGTCTCGGTGTCGTTCAGTCCTGCGGCCGGCTCGTCCATCAGCAACAGGCGCGGATCCGCGGCCAGCGCGCGCGCGATCTCGACCCGCTTCAGCTCGCCGTACGGCAGCGCGTCGGCGGGCCGCTCGGCGAGGTGCGCCAAGCCGCAGAACTCGAGTGCCTCGAGTGCCCAGGCGCGGATCTGTTGCTCCTCGCGCACCACGCCCGGCAGGCGCAGCGCGGCGCGGTAGAGCCCGCTGCGTGCACGCTGGTGGCAGCCGACCATGACGTTCTCGAGCACGCTCATGTTGAAGAAGATCTGCAGGTTCTGGAACGTGCGCGAGATGCCGCGCGTGGCGACCTGGTGCGGCTCGAGCCCGGCGAGGCTCGAGCCGTCGAACTCGATGGCGCCATCGCTCGGCACGTAGACACCGGAGAGCATGTTGAACAGCGTCGTCTTGCCCGCGCCGTTCGGCCCGATCACCGCGTAGATGCTCCCCTCGGGCACCGCGAACGAGAGGTCGGCGATGGCGGCGACGCCACCGAAGGCCTTCCCCAGTTCGCGCACCTCGAGCAGCGCCATGTCAGTCCCCCGTCGCCACCGCCGCGGGTCGCAGGCGACGCAGCAGCCCGGTGCTGCCGCGCACCAGGCCGACGAACAGCCCCTGCGGCAGGAAGATCATGATCGACATCAGGATCGTGCCGAGGATCAGCACCTCGTAATCCTCGAACACCACCAGCACCTGCGGCAGCAGGGTCAGCACGATGGCGCCGAACACCGCACCGTAGGTCGAGGCGAGGCCACCGAGCACCACCATCGTGACCACCTCGATCGAGAAGAAGAAGTTGAACGACACCGGGCTGATGAAGTTCTGCTGGTGGGCGAACAGGCTGCCGGCAAGCGATGCAAGGCAGGCCGAGAGGACGAAGACCTGGCTCTTGACGCGTGCGGTGTCGACGCCGAGGGTCTGCGCAGCGACCTCCGAGCCGTGCACCGCGCGCAGCGCGCGTCCGGCGCGTGAATCGATGATGTTCAGCGACAGCAGCACCGTGGCGAGCATCACCACGGCCATCACCGCGTACCAGCGCAGGTCGCTGTCGACCGCCCAGCCGAACAGCTCCAGCCCCGGGATCCCGGACATGCCGTCCGGGCCACCGGTCCAGTCGACCGCCTCGACCATGATGATGTTGACGATGATGCCGAAACCGAGCGTGGCCATCGCCAGGTAGTGTCCCTTGAGCTTGAGTATCGGCCGCGAGATCAGCAGCGCGACGACGTAGACGATCACCAGGCCAACGCCCATCGCCGGCCATGGACTCCAGCCGTAGCGGGTGGTCAGAATCGCCGACGCGTAGGCCCCCATGCCGAAGAACGCCGCATGGCCGAGCGAGATCTGCCCGGCGAAGCCGATGAACAGGTTCAGCGCCACCGCCAGCATCACGTTGAAGCCGATGGTCACGCCGACCACGGTGACAAAGTAGTTGTCCGGGAACAGCACCGGCAGCAACGCAACGGCGACCACCAGGGCCAGGAAGCCATGCAGCCGGTGCAGGGCGCTCATACGCGGTCGGCCGCCTTGCGCCCAAAAAGGCCGCTCGGGCGCATGATCAGCACCAGCAGCACGACGGTGAAGGCCATCGCGTCCTTGTAGCCCGACGAGATCAGCCCGGCGCCGAGCGACTCGAGGATGCCGAGCAGCAGGCCACCGGCGACGGCGCCCATCGAGCTGCCCATGCCGCCGAGGATCGCCGCGGAGAAACCCTTGAGGCCGAGCATGATGCCGGCGTCGTACGAGGTAAACGCGATCGGTGCGACCAGAATCCCGGCCACCGCGCCTAGGAACGCCGACATGCCGTAAGAGACCAGCAGCATCAGGCCGACGTTGATGCCCATCAGCCTTGCCGCGTCCTTGTTGCAGGCGCAGGCGAGGATCGCCTTGCCTGTCAGCGTGCGGTCGAAAAACCAGCGCACCGCGATGACCAGCACCGCGGTCACGCCCATCACCCAGAGATTCTGTGGCAACAGTGTCGCGCTGCCGAAGTAGAGGGTCTCCTCGCCCGAAAAGTGCGGCAACGCGAAGATGTCCTTACCCCACAGCAGCAACGCCGCACCGCGCAGGAAGATCGCCGCGCCGATGGTGATGATGATGGTCGTGATCACCGTCGCACCGCGCGCCGGCTCGATCGCGAACTTGTTGAGCGCCAGGCCGACGCAGGTGGTGATCGCCACTGCGCCGAGCAGCGCGAGCGGAAACGGCATGCCAACGGCGAGCAGCCAGACCGCCGACATCGCGCCGATCATCACGAACTCACCCTGGGCGAAATTCACCACGCCCGAGGCGTTGTAGATGATCGCGAAACCGAGCCCGACCAGGGCGTAGGTCGAGCCGACGGTCACGCCGGTGATCAGGAACTGCAGGATCTGGTCGAGCATGGCGGCTGGTCTGTGGGCCGCAGCCTCCCCGCCGCCGCATGACGGCGGCGGGGCGCAACTGCGTGGGAAAGACGGTTACTCGACCAGGGTCCAGTCGCCGTTCTTGATCTCGAGCATCTTGAACGCGTCGAGGTCGAGACC
>JAACFL010000221.1 GCA_009937385.1 Gammaproteobacteria bacterium
TAACGGTCCAGATGGCATTCATCTCTTGTTTTCAGACATTTGCGCGGTCATTCCAATCACCGCTTCAATGAGGCGTTACCGCCGGGTAACCCTTCGCGTCCACCCGCGCGGCCCAACCGTTACCCGGCGGTAACACGCAACCTCTCATGCAATCGTTCATCGCCGTGCCTGTTCCAAGTAGCCGCCCGCCTTGCGCAGCTGTGCGAGACCGGCGATCCCGGGGTCGTCGTTGACCTTGACCGCGAGGTCGATCTGCCGCACCGGCCTCTGCATGGCGTGCAGCTTGTCGACCAATGGCAGGTAATCACGGTAGCCGTGGACCACCCGCTCGAGCTGTTCCAGAGAGACGCGGTCACCGTCGTCGATGCCTTCAGCCGCGAGCTGGGTGGCGATCAGCGCGTCCACGGCGAGCAGCTGTTCCAGTGCTTCGGCGTCGTAGCGCTCATGTCCACGCAGGACGAAATTCTTGAAGTTGTGGATGGCCTGGCCGTAACCGAGCAGGTATTCCATCTCCTCGAAATCGTTCCACTGCCAGCGCGCGCGCAGCGCCTCGAGCGCGATCACCGCCGCAGAGTCATCGATCAGCACCAGGCGGTCGACCTGATCCGGGGGCAGCCCCTCGCGCTTCAGGTCGGCGACCTGCTGCAGTGCGTCCTGATAGGCAGCGACCGTGGTCACGAGGTCGCGGACCGCCGCCTTGTCGCCGGCATCGAGTCCGGCATCGCGGGACAGCGCATCGAGACGCCCCTGTGCCGCGGCGAGACTCCGGGCCGTCGCCTCCCGGTAGCGCGGCTCGCTGCGCATGACGTAGTTCTTGAACTGGTGGATCGCCCCGCCGTAACCGAGTGCGCGGACCAGGTGGGCCACGTCCTCGCGAGGCCCGGCGCTCGCAACGAGCGGCACCAGAAGCGCGATCATGATGATTGCGAGGAATGGGGACCTACGGTAGTTCATTACGCAACTCCTCGGCAGCTTGGATCGCGATCGGGCAGGTCGATTTCACGAACCGTCACCACGTGACCGCATCAGGCACGGGTCACGCGGACCACCGTGTCCATCCAGCGCTGTTGTCCATTGACCGGATCGGGCGAATTGGGGATCAGCCAGTTCGGGTGCATGCCGTTGTTCTTCCACCAGCGGCGGTCGCGCGGCCCGAGGTCGTCGACGCCCTGCGGCGAGCGCTGCCCCTTGGCCGACGCGAATCGGCCGTACTCCCAGTGACCGCAGTGGTGGGAGATGGCGATGACGCCGGGCACGATCGCCGGGGTGACCCGGACCGTTGTCTCGATCTCGCCGACGGCCGAGGTGACTCGAATGCCGTCGCCATCATTGAGACCGCGCGCGGCAGCCGTTTCAGGATTCAGCCAGGCCGGGTTGTCGTGGTAGATCTCGCTCAGCCAGCGGCAGTTCATGGTCCGCGAGTGGGTGTGAACGTTGACCTTGTAGGTCGTCAGCACCAGTTCGTCGTCCGCCATCGCCTCGTGCTCGGGCACGGCGATCCAGCCCGGCATCGGCGCCAGGCCCTTGGCCTGCATCAGCCCGGAGTGGATCTCGAACAGCCCCGACTTGTTGACCTTGTCCGGCGGGAAGCCGCGGTAGACGCGTGAACCGACCTGCTGACCGACGTAGGCCTTGTAGGCCTTCGGCGTCGTCGAGTAGCCCTGCGCCAGGGCCTCGTCGGCGCTGGCCAGCCCGGCCTTCTTCCAGTCCCACCAGACGCCGGTCGCCGTGTCGAGGACCACCGTCGCCTTCTCCAGCGCCTTCGGGTCGACCAGCTCACGGTAGGAGTAGTAGCGCGGCCGTGCCTTCTTGTCGTGCAGCACCCCCTTCTTGGCCATGCCGCGCAGTCCCTTGCCCTTTTTCTTGACCAGCTTGGTCATCTTGCACGACTTCTTGACGAAGTCCTCCATCGATTTGGCGCCGATCTTGAGCTTCATGCGCTTGGCCAGGTCGCAGCAGACGTCAGCGAAGTTGCGGGACTCCCCCATCGGCTCCGAAAGCGGCTGGCGGATGTAGTACTCGGCAACCTGCGTCGGCGAGACCATGTCCTCCCAGTCCCAGCGCTCGAGGTAGGTGACGTCGGGCAGGATCATGTCGGCGAGCGCCGCGCCCTCGTCGTAGAACGGGTTGATCGAGACCGTGAACGGCAGCAGCGACTCGTCCTTGAGCACCGCCTCGTTGGCGCTGCAGTCGCCGTTGGCGTAGACCGGCGAGTAGCAGTACCAGAGGTAGACCTCGGGTCGCCCGGCACTGCCGTCGCGGATGCGCTCGAAGACCTGGTGGCTGACGTGGTGCGTCGGAAAGGCCACCTGTCCCGGGAAGCCGTCCATCAGGTCGAGCTTGCGCGCCTCGGGCACCTTCTTCGGTCCGGGGGCATCCCAGCTGGCACCGACCGCCTTGCAGCGACCGCCCGGGTTGTCGATGTTGCCAGTGATCGCCGCGAGCATCTGGATCGCCCGTTCGGTCTCGTTGCCGTTGTAGTGGGCGACGGCGCCACGGTAGCTGATGACGCAGGCCGGGCGCCGGGTGGCGAAGTCGCGTGCCACCTCGGTGATCTTGGCCGCCGGCACACCGCTGATTTCCTCGGCCCAGTCAGGGGTGTACTCCTTGAGGTGACTCTTGAGAGCGTCAATCTTCGTATCGACGCTCGCGTGCGGATCGTCGGTCACCTTGCAGAACTCGAGGAACGGCACGCCGTCTTCGTAGAGCCCCTCGCCCATGATCACGTTGCACATCGCCAGGACCACGGCGAGGTCGGTCCCGGGGCGCACCGGCACCCACTCGTCGGACTTGGCGGCGGTATTCGACAGCCGCACGTCGAACGTCACCAGGCGCACGTTGCGGTCTGTCATCGCGCGGATCAGCCGCTGCGCGGTGGAGATGTGGTTGGTGTGGGTCTCGAAGACGTTGCTGCCGAAGTTCAGAACGTAGTTTGTTCGATCGAAATCCCAGTTGTCATAGTGACCGCCCCAGGTCAGCTCCTGCGCGGTCCACTTGCCGCCCTCGCAGAGACTGGTGTGGTTGCCGACGGTGCCGGTGCCGTAGGCGGCGAGGAAGTTGTGCACCAGCTTGCTGGTACCGCCCTTCATGCGCCCGTAGTGGAACATGAACTTCTCGGGCGCACCGTCGTCGCGCAGCTTCTGCAGCCGCCCGGCCAGTTCACCGAGCGCCTCGTCCCAGGTGATGCGCTTCCACTTGCCTTCGCCGCGCTGGCCGACACGACGCATGGGGTAGAGGATCCGGTCGGGATCGTAGAGCTGGTTGATGCCGGCCTGTGACTTCGCGCAGATCTTGCCCAGCGAGCGGATCGAGTCGGGCTGCCCCTCGATCTTGGTCAACCGGCCGCCCTCCTGGTAGCCGATGATCGGGCAGCGCGACACGCACTGCCAGCAGGCGCTCGGCACGGCCGTCTTCTCGACCCCACGCAGGTAGGAGAAGTCCTTGCCACCCATCTGGAAGCTCTTGTGATTGACGAACGGCAGCGTGGTGCCGTTGCGGGTCTCGGGTCGCGCCGCGAGCAGTGGCGCCGCGGCCCCCGCCGAGGTCAGCGCGGCGGCCGCCATACCGAGCCTGAGTATCTTGCGTCGACTGATCATGGGCCTCTCCTCAGAGTCCGACCGGACCGGTGATCTGCCCGCCGATGACGATGACGTAGCGCAGGATGAATCCGCCGAGCAGGATCGCCAGCGGTGTCGCGATCTCGACCGCGTACGGCACCCGGAAGTGACCGGTGCGCATCTTGCGCAGCACGAACCAGGCCTCGATGCAGAACGGCAACAGCAGGCCGAC
>JAACFL010000040.1 GCA_009937385.1 Gammaproteobacteria bacterium
CGTGCGCTGGTGGACAAACTGGCCGGGGCCCGGGGCAAGGAGCTCGCGGAGCTGGTCAAGCAGACGGTCCGTGGCGTGGCCGCGGGCGTGCTCGGGGTCGCGATCATCCAGGCGCTGCTCGCCGGCCTCGGCATGCTGGTGGCCGGGGTGCCGGGTGCCGGTCTCTGGACCCTGGTCGCGCTGCTGTTCTGTGTCGTCCAGGCCGGACCGGCGCTGGTGCTGATTCCGGCGGTGATCTACCTCTTCTCGTTCGCCGAGCCGACCACGGCGACACTGTTCCTGGCCTGGAGCGTGTTCGTCGTGGCGATCGACAACGTTCTCAAGCCGCTGCTGATGGGGCGCGGCGTCAAGGCGCCGATCGCGGTGCTGTTCGTCGGTTCGATCGGCGGACTGCTGACCATGGGCATCGTCGGCCTGTTCGTCGGCGCGGTGGTGCTGGTCGTCGGCTACACGCTGCTGATGGCCTGGCTCGGTATCATCGACGAACCGGTCGCGTCGTCCGCTGACCCGGAACAGCCCTGATCCAACATCCCCGGAGTTTCTCGAACCATGCCCACCTCCCGTTCCAGGACCGCCCTCCTCGCTCCCCTGCTGCTCGTGGCGGCACTGGCGTGGCCACTCCTCGCCGCCGGACAGGCGACCGACCCGGCCGAGCTGTTCACCGCCGCGCTGCGTGACCGTGTGGGCTTGCCGCTGACCCAGGGCGAACTCGACGTGGACGGCTTGAGCCTGCGGAGCCAGGACGAGGTCACGAAGCTCTACCTGCTGCGCTCCTTCGTGCCGGCATGGATCGACGCCAACGGGCGCGCGATCGAGGCCGCCGGCAGATTCGTCGCCTACCTGCGCGATGTTTCGGCCGAGGGCCTGGTGCCGGAACAGTATCGGCCCGATGAGCTCGGTCGACGCCTCGACGCGGTCGCCGACGGCAGGGGCTCCCTGGATCAGCTGGTCGACCTCGACCTGTTGCTCAGCGACACCTGGCTGACCCTCGCCGGGCACCTGCTGCGTGGGCGAGTCGACCCGGAGAAACTCTACGGCCAGTGGCTCGCCACGCCCCGCGAACGTGACCTGGTCTCGCTGCTCGACACCGCGCTGGCCAGCGGTGATTTGGTCGCTGTTCTCGGCGAACTCGAACCGGCCTATCCCAATTACGCGCTGCTGCGCGACGCGCTGGCCAGGCTGCGCACCATCGATCCTGCGAGCGAGCCGCCGCGCGTGGGCACCGGGTTCGCGCTGCGCCTGGGCGACGAGGACGAGCGCGTGCCGTCGATCCGGCGTCGCCTGCGCTTTACCGGGGATTTCCCGGAGGGTGGGAACCTCGACGATACCCGTTTCGATGGCCTGGTCGATGCCGCGCTGTTGCGCTTCCAGGCGCGTCATGGGCTCGAGGCGGACGGCATCTTCGGCCGCGGCACGCGGGCGATGCTGAACCGGTCGCCGGCCGATCTGGTCCGCCAGGTCGAAGCCAACATGGAGCGCTACCGCTGGCTGCCACAGGCCCCCGAGTCGCGCCATCTGCGCGTGAACATCGCCGATTTCCGCCTCGAACTGGTCGAAGAAAACGAAGTGGTGATGGGCATGGACGTCATCGTCGGCCGCAAGTACCGCCAGACCCCGGTGTTCAGCGGCAAGATGACCTATCTGGTGTTCAGCCCCTACTGGCACCTGCCACCGACCATCGCGCGTGAAGACATCCTGCCGCGACTCAAACGTGACCCGAACAGCCTGGCCGAGGACGGCATTCGCGTGTTGCAGGGCTGGGGTGAGAACGAGCGCGAGATCGATCCGACCAGCGTCGACTGGCGCAGGATCTCGCCGCGCAACCTCCCCTACCACTTCCGTCAGGACCCGGGTCCGCAGAACGCGCTAGGACGCGTCAAGTTCATGTTCCCGAACCGTTTCAGCGTCTACCTCCACGACACGCCGGCAAAGCAGCAGTTCGATCGGGCCCAGCGTGATTTCAGCAGCGGTTGCATCCGGGTCGAGCGCCCAGCGGACCTGGCCACCCAGCTGCTGCTGGAGGATCCAGCGTGGACGCCGGAGCGCATCGGCGAAGCGATGAATCGCAAAAGCGAGCAGACGGTCAACCTGCCGCGCTCGATACCGGTCTATCTCTACTACCTCACGGCCTGGGTAGACGGCAGTGGTGAGCTGCAGCTGCGCGAGGACATCTACGAGCGCGACAAGCTGCTGCTGGAGGCGCTTGCGAAAGACATCTAGAGGATGTCCCCCTCCCCAGCGCGCACAGCGCCTACCGGAGAAAGGCTCAGCGCGGCACGATCAGGACCGGGGAGCCAAGGCTGAGATAGAAGGTCTGGTTGTTGCCCTCGGCGGCGCCGAAGGCAAGGTAGAGTGGACCCAGGGGCGTCTCGGCACCGATGAAGACGCTGCCAGCAAGCAGCATGTCATCGAAGACGTCGTTCTCGACCTGCCAGACATTGCCGCTCTCGACAGAGAACCCCGCATGGGCCCTGAACAGGTTGAAATCGGTCAGGCGTCGCCAATAGGCCAGGCCGAGCAGACCGTAATGCTGGCCGATCAGCTGGTTGGTCTGGAAGCCGGAGAGGTCCATGAAGCCGCCAGCCCTGAAAAACGACTCCAGTGCGCCTTCGTCATCGAGCGTCGTGTAGTAGTAGGCGAAGGGTGAAAGCGTGTTGCGTCCCCAGCTGTACGACGTGCCGACGCCGGCCTTGAGCTGGTCGTAGTCGCTGTCGGAACCCAGGCTCTCCCGCGATCCGATCCACTCCAGGCCACCCAGCACGCCTTCGCGTGGAAAGGCGAGGTTGTCCAGCGTGTCCACCTGGAACGATGCGCTGAGCAGCGCAAGATCGTAGTCCCGGTCCGGGTACAGGAGTGGCTCCCCGATGCGCAGCTCGATGTCACCGGACGCCCTTCCGAGGCCGAGCCGCAACCTGCCCCAGTCCCCTATGTTGTAACCGGCGCCGGCCTCGATGCCGAACGAGGAGATACGGAAATTGGCCAGCTCGTCGTTGCCGGAGAACAGGCGTGCGTTCCGATTTGACAGGAACCCCCTCGCATCGATGAACCAGCGCTGACCAGGGTCGAGCGGTTGATAGATCTCCGCGGCAAGGCCCGGCTCGTCACCGATCTGCAGGGCTACGCGCAACTCGCCATTGAGCGGATTGATCAGCGTGCGCTTGTAGAGCAGGCCAAGATTGAACAGGCCGTCGCCATCGGGGTCATTGGCCCAGTCGACCCCACCCTGCAGGTAATTTGGTCCCCAGCTGCGTTCGCGCAGCTGCACCTCGATGCCGTGCTGGCCGTTCTCCTCGACGACGTCATAGGTGATGCTCTCGAACAGCTCCAGGCCGTAGAGGCGACTGATCTCCTTCTCGATCCGGTCCAGATCGATCGGTCGACCGATCAACGCCTGTTTGCCATGCGAGACGTAGCTCTCGATCACCTCGGTCGAAAGATCGGAGTCGTTGACGAACCGTACGAACGCAACCACCGGCTCCTGGCGCTGCGCGATACCTTCGGGTCGCTGGGCCCGGTAGGCCGCGTAAGCCGCCTCGTCGAGGCTCCATGGCCGCAGCTTGTTCACGAGCGATTGAGTTGCGTCGCGCCCCCGGGGCACGGCGTCGATGGCCACGCTGAAATCGAGCGTGTCGATGCCGCTCAAGTCCGGGACGATCAGCACATCGTCAGAATCCAGGCTGGCGATCTGCCGTTCCGTGTTGCGCCGGGTCAGGAAGGCGGTCAGCTGCGAGGCGATCGAGAAGACCGAGTTGAGTTCTTCGGGCTTGGCGAGTGGTGTGCTGATGTCAACGGCGATCACGATGTCGGCACAGAGATCACGCACGACACTCACCGGCAGGTTGTTCGCCACGCCGCCATCGACCAGCATCCGGCCGTCCAGCCTGACAGGAGCAAAACCGCCGGGGATCGACATGCTTGCGCGGATCGCCGTGGCGAGTGAACCGGTCCCGATCACCACCTCCTCGCCGGTCGCGATGTCGGCAGCGACTGCTCGGTAGGGAATTCGGAACTCGTCGAAATCAGTGATGCTCGCTACCGGCAGCGTGAGGCGTTCGAGCAGCAGGTCGACCTTCTGGCCCTGGATCAGGCCGCTCGGGAACTGCAATGCGAAATCGTCGCTGACTCCGGGCTTGTTCTTGATCAGGTAGGTGTCGTCGTCGCGCTTGCGACGGAACGATCTGTCCTGGCGTGGCGTTTCGTCATTGAGTGCATCTTCCCAATCGGTTTCGGTGATGATGCGCTCGAGTGCGTCAACACCGTGACCGGTGGCGTAGAGCCCACCGATGATGGCGCCCATGCTGGTGCCGGCGATGCAGTCGATCGGGATGCGTTGCTCCTCGAGTACGCGCAACACGCCGATGTGCGCGGCACCGCGCGCACCTCCACCGCTGAGGGCCAGGCCGATCTTCGGGCGTTCGGCGAAGACGGGGAGTGTCAGTACGAGTGCCGCCATGAACAGGCCGACCCGCAGGCGTCGATGGGCGTGTTGGCTGTTTCTTTTGAGAGCGTGGTTCATGCCGCGATTGTTCTAAACCTGGTCATCCATCGAACATCAGAAATGTTCGACTCCGGGAAGCAGACCCAGCAGGTCGGCGCCGAGCCGACGCCACGCCGAGGTGCCGGGATCGGTGGTAAGCCGGTCGCCAGCTTCGGCGGCATCCTGCCAGACAACCCGTCCCCGTGCATCCAGCGCGAGCCGCCAGCTGCTCTCCTGTTCGAGGAACGTTTCGATCGTGGCCGCGGCCTGCCTGGCCAGCTCGGCGTCGTGGACGATCAGCACCAGCTCGGTGTTGAGGTAGGTGGAGCGCGGATTGAGATTGAACGAGCCGACGAACAGCGTACGTTCATCGAACACCACGCTCTTCGAGTGCAGCCCGTACCGTGGACTCATTCCACAACCGTTGGGCGGTTCCCTGCGGCACGCGGCGGCATCGGGTCGCATTTCGTGGAGCTCGACACCGCTTTGCAGCACCGCCGCACGATGCTTGGCATAACCGGCATGGTTGGCCAGCACGTCGTTCGATGCGAGCGAGTTGGTCAGCGCGCGGATCTCGATGCCACGCGCAACTGCGGCGGTGATCGCGCTGCGGGCCTCGTCACGCAGCACCAGGTAGGCCGACTCGACCAGCACCTCCCGTTCGGTCTCTTCGAGCAGCCGGCTGAGCCGCTCGGCGATCAGCGGAGTCTTGTCGCCGCCCTCGCCCGGCGCGTCGCCCGGCCGTTCGTAGAGCACCTCGACCGGACTCCAACGCAGTGCGGGCAGGATCTCGCTGTCGACCCAGCCTCGGCCATTCGTGGGCAGGCCTGCTGCGATTGCGTCGGGGTGATCGGCGGGTGGCAGGTCCTCGAACAACTCCGGTTCCGGTGGACTGGTGACCAGCTTGGTCACCGGAATGCTCAGCGGATGGTTCCAGTAGCCGGAGAACCCGGTTGCGAGCTCGGAAACGGCAGGCCCAGCGACGAGGAGATCACGATCGCGGAAGTTCATGTCGTGATCGAGGTCGAAATACTCATCACCGATGTTGCGACCACCGATGACGGCCAGTGCCTCGTCGACGATCAGGGCCTTGTTGTGCATCCGACGGCTGATGCGATTGATGTCGGCCAGCAGTGAGAACCAGCGCAATGCGGCGTTGCGTTCGATCACCGGGTTGAAGATACGCACGTCGATCCGTGGGTGGCTGTCGAGTGTCCGCAGTCCGATGTCGCGGCCCTGGATGCTGAAATCGTCAATCAGCAAGCGCACGTGCACGCCACGGTCCGCGGCCTCGACCAGCCGCGCGACCAGCTGGCGACCGGAGGTGTCGCTGTTCCAGATGTAGTACTGCGCGTCGATCGTGCGCTCAGCGGAAGCGATCAGCGCATGCCGGTGGCGAAGCGCCTCGATCCCGCTATCGACCAGCATGACGCCGGAACCGCTTCTGGCCTGTTCCGCGACGCGATCCCCAAGCCATGACGGCTCATGCGCGGTTGCGGCGGTGTCGAATTCGGGCAGTTTCATTTCGGGCAGGCTCGCGCATCCACTGAGCAGCAGGCAGGTGACCAGGACGAGTCGTGGCATCCATTCGAGATGGCGGATCCGCATCGGCGAACCAGGGACTCCAACATGGTCGGCCAACCCTCTGGCACAGCTTGCCACCTGTGCAATCCCTAGCGAGACGCAGCGGAATGCGCCATCAGGTCTGCGCACGGTCCGAGATGGAATGCTCCGAGGTCAAGAGTACAGGAGCACTGAACGCAGTTCTCACTGGGGGCGGAACTCGGCCGTGGCGCTCAGGCGGCTCGGGCGTCACTGTGCCGTTCCGTCCACATTCGTTGCGGGCGCTTCGGGCGACGGTCCAGGTTCCTTGGCCATATGCACCACGCGCTGTGGGAACGGTATCTCGATACCATGTTCGCGAAACGCCTTGTCGATGGCGAAGTTCAGGTCACTGATCACGCCGAGGCGGCCGTCGACGTTGTAGATGATCCCACGCAGTTCGAAATTGAGCGCGCTGTCACCGAAGCCGAGGAACAGCACCGACGGGTCCGGCCAACTCGGGAAACCGGTGACCACCTTGGGGTGTTCGCGCGCGGCCTGCAACATCAGCTCGCGGACCTTTTCGGTGTCGCTGCCGTAGGCCACGCCGACCGGCACCTTGAAGCGCCCGTAGTTGTTGTTGTGCATCCAGTTGGTGACCTGGTTCGAGATCAGCTCCGAGTTGGGCACGATCACCTCGGAACGGTCGAAGGTCTCGATGGTCGTGGTCCGGATGCTGATGCGGCGCACGTAGCCCTCCGTGGTGCCGACGACGATCCAGTCGCCGGTCTTGACCGGCCGTTCGAAAAGCATGATCAGGCCGGAGATGAAGTTGTTGACCACGTTCTGCAGGCCGAATCCGATGCCGACCGAGAGCGCACCGGCGATCAGCGCGAGATTGGAGAAGTCGATGCCGGCCATCGACAGGCTGAGCATGATCACCGCGGCTATGCCGGCGTAGCCGAACGACGTGGCAACGGCTTCACGCGCGCCCCGCTCCATGCGCGTGCGCAGCAGCCAGCGGCTCTCGAGTTGCCCACGAATCCAGCGCACCGCGGTGAGCATCAGCAGCAGGATCAGCACCGCCCAGAGGATGCGGCTGGGAACGATGTCCACCGCCCCGACCCGGAAGCCGTCGGTCATCAGGTGGGCCGCCGAATCGATCACCTGGGGTGGGAAGCCCCAGATGCGCAGCAGCACCACGAGGAACAGGATCCAGAGCCCGATCTGGAACAGCAGCAGGAGCCAGCCGAGGGCCGGAACGGGTTCGTCTTGGCCAAGCCCGATGGCTCGGCGCACGGCCCGTTGCCATGCGTAGCGCCCTGTGTCGAGACCGTCCTGCAGGTCCTCGATCAGGCGTGAAAGAAGATTCAGCACAAGGATTGCGAGCAGGGTGCCGAAACTTCCATGCAGGACCTGGATGGAGAGATTGACGTAACCGAGCCACATGGCCACGACAACGACCACGACCGCGAGGGCCGGCAGACCACGCTTGAGCAGTCGTTTCGCACCGGTTTCCTCCAGACCCGCAAAGTGGATGAGACCGAGCACGTTGACGGCGAGCGCTATGACGTAGAACTGCGCGAGCAGCAGAAGCTTGGCGTCATCGATCAGCCTGAGCTTGCCGAATTCACCGAGCAGGAGGGCGACGAGGATCAGTAAGGAGAGGGTTTGCAAAAGGCGCGACAGTGGGCGTCCGGTGCCCTCTTTCACTTTCAATAGCGGCGCGGCGGGAGGTGGCGGATCGAGCAGGATCCTGCTGAACATCGCCAGCAACAGCAGGACCAGAGCGCCTGCGGCGAGCTTGGAGAAGATCGCCGGACCGACCCCTGCGAGAAAGAGTCCGATCATGTAGACGTTGATGACGACCAGCGACAGCATCAACGGGGCGCGCGCCCTGAGGACCAAGCGGGTCGCGATCATCAGGTTCGTGGTGTAAGGCGGTTCACCCTCGGGCAGCACGAGCCGAGGCGCATGACGCTGCCAGGCCACACCAATCAGGATCGCTACCATTATCGAAACAATCAGCGCAGCCCAGTGGAACCAGCCCAGTTCTTCGAGCCCTGAGACGAGTCGCACCATGTCACGCGCGGTCCTTGGCCACTCGTGGATACGCCCGGCGTTGATTCTCAGGACCTCGACAACGTTCGGCTCGCGTTCGAGCAGGGCCCCGGCGATCGCGCGCTGTTCCCTTAACAGAAGATCGTTGCTCAGCTCTGTGGCATTGAGGTTGAGCAGTCGGCACATTGCCTTGCGTGCCTCGATTCGCCCACGCTGCTCAGTGAGTTGCGCCAGCAGGGCGGCATGCTCGGTGGTGGTGGTGACGTGGGCCCCTGGTCGGGACGGTGCGTCGCTTGCCGTGTCGCTGCCTGGCGAGGATTCCCCACTGGGCGGCGCGCTGCCTAGCAACGCATTTTCCTGGCGTCGCTGCCGCTCGAGCAGTCGGTCGTTGTCATCGACGCAGCGGATTGCCGCGTCACGGACGCGGCGTAGCTGTTCGACCAGTACGGTCAGGTCGCTGAGGGTATCGACCCCGGGATCCTGCACCTTTCGATCGATGTCGCGGTAGACCTCCATTGCCGCGGCGACAGGGTCGCCCTCCTCCTGGGCGACCAGTGGGGGGGCGGCCAGGACGCACACGATGAGCAGCGCGAGATGTGCGAGGGAGCGTTGGGTGCGGCGCGCTGGGCGCATTGAGGTGAAAATCATGCATCCATTCTAGTGGTCTGGATGCAGATCGGCACGTTGCCGGACGAGCAGGTCTACGCTGAACGGCCGCCGGCAGCTGTTACCATGAGGCATCGCCCGAGGAGTCCCGTCCCGTGTCACGCCACCCCGAATTCGACCAGGCCCCGGGGCTCGTCTACCTCAACCATGCCGCAGTCGCTCCGTGGCCGGAGCGCACCCGGGCCGCCGTGTCCCGTTTCGCCGCGGAGAACCAGCTGCGCGGTGCCCAGCACTACCGTCACTGGCTCGAGGTCGAGCAACGCCTGCGTGGCCAGCTGCAACGCTTGATCAACGCCGATGCTACGGCCGAGATCGCTCTGCTCAAGAGCACCTCCGAGGGCCTGTCGGTGATTGCTCACGGCCTCGATTGGCATCCCGGCGACACCATCGTCACCGCGCGCGAGGAGTTCCCGTCGAACCGGGTCACCTGGCAGTCACTTGCGCCGCAGGGCGTGACCACGCGGCTGGTGGAACTGTCCGGCCGCGACGATCCCGAAGCGGCGTTGCTCGATGCCGTCGACGATTCCACGCGACTTCTGTCGATCAGCGCGGTGCAGTATGCCGACGGGCTGCGCATGGACCTGCCGCGGATCGGTGCCTTCTGCCGTGCGCGCGGCATCCTGTTCTGCGTCGACGCCATCCAGCATCTCGGCGCCCTGCCCTTCGACGTCGAGGCGATCGGCGCCGATTTCGTCGTCGCCGACGGCCACAAGTGGCTGCTCTCCGCCGAGGGCCTGGCGCTGTTCTACTGTCGTGGGGAGCACCTCGAGCGCCTGCGTCTGCACCAGTACGGCTGGCACATGCTCGCCGACCACAGCGACTACGCGCGCCTCGACTGGAAGCCGGCAAGCGACGCGACCCGCTTCGAATGCGGCAGCCCGAACATGCTCGGCATCCACGCCCTGTCGGCGAGCCTGTCGCTGTTCGAGGAGCTCGGCATGGACGCGGTTGCCGCTGCGATCACTCGGCACACCGGGCGCCTGGCCGAAGCCCTCGCGGCACGGGGCGACTGCGAGCTGCGCTCTCCCAGCGATCCGTCGCGACGTGCCGGCATCGTCACCTTCCGGCCGAAACGGGTCGACAGCCAGGTGCTCTATCGCGCCCTGATGACCGACGACGTGGTGTGCGCCGCCCGCGGCGGTGGCGTGCGCCTCTCGCCCCACTTCTGGCATGCCGACGCGGACATCGACCTCGCCCTCGCGCGCATCGATGCCGCGCTCGCCGCGGCTGGGTGAGCGGTTTCCCCACCACCCCTCCCTTGGCATACTGCCTGGCCACGAGGGAAAGCGATTCCCGCGACGGTCACCGGCAGAGAGCATCACGTGCAGCAGTGCAAGGCCAACTGTGATCTCCAGGGTTGCCTGCGCGCCTGGTACCGCACGCCTCTCGGTGGCTTGCTGCTGCAGACCGAGCGCGAGCAGCTCGACGACATCCTCCCCGAGCTGTTCGGCTATCACCTGCTCCAGCTGGGTGGCAGCTGCAGCACCTCGCTGCTCGAGCACAGCCCGATCCGCCACCGGGTGCTGCTCGATGCCGATCCCACGGCACCCGACTGCGGCCTCGCCGTCGATTCCGGGGCCCTGCCGATCGCCAGTGACAGCGTGGACGTCATGGTCTTGCACCACGCCCTGGAGTTCGCCAAGGACCCACGGCATACGCTGCGCGAGGTCGAGCGCGTGCTGATCCCGGAAGGGGTCGCGATCATCGTCGGCTTCAACCCCTACAGCCTCTGGGGCCTGCGCGGCTGGGTCCGGCGCCGGCGTGGCGACGCCCCCTGGTGCGGACGGTTCCTGTCGGCGCCACGCGTGCGTGACTGGCTGGAGCTGCTCGGATTCGACGTGTTGCAGAGCCGTTGCCGTTTCTACCGCCCCCCGCTGCAGCACCGCGGCCTGCAGCGGCGCCTCGCGATTCTGGATGAGTGGGGTGGACGCTGGTGGCAGCCGCTGGGCGGTCTCAACGTCGTGGTCGCGCGCAAACGCACGGTTACTCTGACCCCGGTCAGGCCACGCTGGGCCAGGACACGCCGCCTGGTCGGCGGCAGCCTCGCCGAACCGACTTCACGGACCGGCACCAGTGGCTGAGGCGGTCGAGGTGTTCACCGACGGCGCGTGCCGTGGCAACCCGGGACCGGGAGGCTGGGGTGCGCTGCTGCGGACCCGTGGGCACGAGAAGCGGCTCTCTGGCGCCACGTCGGAGACCACCAACAACCGCATGGAACTGACCGCGGCGATCGAGGCGCTGCGCGCACTGAAACGACCATGCGTGGTCGAGCTGACCACCGACTCGCAGTACGTGCGCCAGGGGATCACCAGCTGGATCACCAACTGGAAGCGGCGTGGCTGGAAGACCTCCGACCGCAAGCCGGTCAAGAACGTCGACCTGTGGCAGGCGCTCGACCTCGAGGCGGCCCGCCACGAGGTGAGCTGGCACTGGGTGCGCGGTCACAGCGGTCATCCCGAGAACGAGCTCGCCGACCAGCTCGCCAACGAGGCGATCGACCGCATGCTTGCCGGCGAAGGAGACCAGGACACATGAGCGATCGCCAGGTCGTCCTCGACACCGAGACCACCGGTCTCGACCCGGCCAGCGGTCACCGCGTGATCGAGATCGGCGCTCTGGAGCTGGTCAACCGCCGGCCGACCGGGGCGCGCTTCCATCGCTACCTGAACCCGGAGCGGGCGATCGACGAGGGTGCGATCGAGGTGCACGGCATCACCGACGCGTTCCTCGCCGACAAGCCGCGTTTCGCCGACATCGCCGACGAGTTCGTCGAGTTCATCCGCGGCGCCGAGCTGGTGATCCACAACGCGCCGTTCGACGTCGGCTTCCTCGACGCCGAGCTCCAGCGCCTGGGACCCGACTGGGGACGTGTCGAGACCCTGTCCGGGGTCTGCGACACCCTGCAGCTGGCACGCAGCAAGCACCCGGGGCAGAAGAACAACCTCGATGCGCTCTGCCGGCGCTACGAGGTCGATAACAGCCACCGCGAGTTGCACGGCGCATTGCTCGACGCGGAGATCCTCGCCGACGTCTACCTGGCGATGACCGGTGGGCAGGCCACGTTGTCGCTGGATGGCAGCGAGCCGGGAACGGCCGGAGCTGGGAACCTGCAGCTGCCGCCGCTCGATGCCGATCGACCGCCGCTGCCGGTGCTGCGCGCGAATGATTCGGAGCGCAAGGCGCATGCCGCACGCCTACTCGCGATCGCCGAGGCGAGCGGTGGGCGTTGCCTGTGGCAGGAACTCGAGCCTGCGGAGTAAACCCTAGCCTTTGCGCAGTCGCCGCACGTGGCGGTAGAGCGTGCGCTCGCTGATCCCAAGCAGCTGCGCGGCACGCGCGCGGTGGCCGTGGGTCTCCTCCAGCGCCGCGAGCACCGCGGCGTCGTCGACCCGGTGCCGGGCACTGGCCAGGACGCGGTCGGCGACCTTCGCCGCCTGCACCGTTGGCGTCGCCCCGTTCAGGCGACTCGGCTCACCGTGCTCGAACACCAGGTGTTCCGGACCGATCGGACCGTCGCCGGTGAGGATCACGGCGCGCTCGACGATGTTGCGCAGTTCGCGGATGTTGCCGGGGTAGTCGTAGGCGAGCAGCATCTCGATCACCTCGGGGGCGAGCGGGATGTGTCGGTCGCCGTCTTCGATACGGCCGAGGAAGTGCTCGGCGATCGCCGGGATGTCGCTCTTGTGCTCGCGCAGCGGTGGGACGTGGACCGGGAACGCCGACAGGCGGTAGTAGAGGTCCTGGCGGAACTCGCCGCGATCGACCATCTGCTGGATGTCGCGGTTGGTCGCGGCGACGACGCGCACGTCGACCTTGTGGTATTCGGTGCCACCGATGCGGCGGATGGTGCCGGTCTCGAGCACGCGCAGCAGCTTGGTCTGCAGTGCCAGCGGCAACTCGCAGACCTCGTCGATCAGCAACGTGCCGCCGTGCGCGGCCTCGAACAGCCCCTTCTTGCGCGCGGTCGAGCCGGTGTAGGCGCCCTTTTCGCTGCCGAACAGTTCATTTTCGATCAGGTTCTCGCCGAGGGTGCCGCAGTCGACGATCACGAACGGCCCGTTGGGTCGGCTCGAGTACTGGTGCAGGTACTTGGCGACGCACTCCTTGCCCGCGCCGCTCTCACCGGTCAGCAAGACGGTGGTCATGGTCGGCGCGACCCGTTGCAGCAGGCTGGTCATGCGCAGGATCGGCCGTGAGCGGCCGATCAGCAGGTCGTCGTCCTCGGGGCTGCTCACCGGGTAGATGAACTCACCCATGTAGAGCACCTCGCCATGCTCGTCGAGCAGGGGTGTTGCCTGGATCTGCACGTACTCGGGCCGGTCGTCGGCGCTGAAGTGGACGTGCATGACCTGGGTCGTCTGCTTGTCGCCGAACACGGTCTCCATCGGGCAGTGCTCGCCGTAGTGGTGGCACGGCGCCTGCGCGTGGTGTGAGACCTCGTAGCAGTGGCGGCCGATCAGCTGCTCGGCCTCGATGCCGTAACGCTTACGGTAGCTGCGGTTGGCGGCGATGATCCGGTAGTCGGCGTCGATGACGACGAATGGATCAGGCAGGATATCGATGATCTGGTCGCACGAGGGCTTGCGCCCCGTGAAGGTTTTCGCGTCCATCTCCGCTCCTCGACGACGGTTCTTATGACATGACCGTCATGACACGAACGATGCTGCCACTCATGTCATGACCTGTCAAAGCATGCAGCCGCAGCGCGTGGCGGCCTCCGGGTGCGGCGCGTACAATCGCCGGACGTTACGCCACCAAGCGTCCTGATCCTCGATGAACCTGCCCGACGCGATCACCCTGACCCGTCCCGACGACTGGCATCTGCACCTGCGTGACGGGGCGGGACTGGCCGACGTCGTCGGCGCCACCGCGGCGCGTTTCGGTCGCGCGATCGTCATGCCCAACCTGCGTCCGCCGGTCACGACGGTCGACGCCGCGGCGGCCTACCGCGAGCGCATCCTTGCCGTGCTGCCGGCGGGCAGCGACTTCACGCCGCTGATGACGCTCTACCTGACCGACAAGACCGCCGCCAGCGAGGTGCGTGCGGCCGGGGCGTGCGGCTTCGTGCATGGGGTCAAGCTCTACCCGGCCGGTGCGACGACCAACTCGGATGCCGGGGTGACCGACCTGCACCTGGCCTACCCCGCGCTGGAGGCGATGCAGGAGGTCGGCCTGCCGCTGCTGGTGCATGGGGAGGTGACCGATCCGGAGGTCGACGTCTTCGACCGCGAGGCGGTGTTCATCGAGCGCGTGCTGATGCCGTTGATGGCGGATTTTCCCGGGTTGCGCGTGGTTTTCGAGCACATCACCACTGCCGAGGCGGCGGCGTTCGTCGTCGACGGCCCGGAGCGGCTGGCGGCAACGGTCACCGTCCACCACCTGCTGCTCAATCGCAACGCCCTGCTGGTCGGTGGCATCTGGCCACACCATTACTGCCTGCCGGTGCTCAAGCGCGAGCGTCACCGCGAGGCGCTGTTGTCGGCGATCGGCTCCGGCTGCACGCGGCTGTTTCTCGGCACCGACAGTGCCCCGCATCCCCGTGGTGCCAAGGAGACGGCCTGCGGTTGCGCCGGGATATACACCGCACACGCGGCACTGGAACTCTACGCCGAGGCGTTCGCCGCGGCGGGCCTGCTCGAGCGGCTCGAGCCGTTCGCCAGTTTCCACGGGCCCGACTGGTACGGCTTACCCCGCAATGACGGCAAGCTCACCCTGGAACGCCGACCGACGCCACTCCCGGAGACGCTGCCGTTTGGTGACGAGCTGCTGGTGCCGTTCCGCG
>JAACFL010000222.1 GCA_009937385.1 Gammaproteobacteria bacterium
GGACGACGGACCACCATCTCAACGCCCTGGCACTGCGCCTGGGCGAGCTGCAGGCCCACGTGATCCGCCTCGACGCCCTCGGTGAGCGGCTGGTGAACATGGCCGACCTCAACCCCACCGAGTTCGATTTCAGCAGTCCACCGGCACGTGGTGGCCCCGCACCGAGCGGCAGCGGGGGGCGTGCCACGGCCCCGCCCGAACTCGATGGTGCTCTCGACACGTTGCTGGCCCACCTCGGGGACCGCGAGCAGAAGCTGACGCTGCTCGAGGAGTTCATGCTCAATCGCAGCCTGGCGACGCGCATCGAGCCGAGCGGACGCCCGGTCAAGGAGGGCTGGATCTCCTCGGGTTACGGGCGTCGCACCGATCCCTTCACCGGCAAACGCGACCGTCACGAAGGCGTCGATTTTGCCGGCCGCCCGGGCAGTGACATCGTCGCGGTCGCCGCCGGGGTCGTCACCTGGTCGGGCAAGAAGAGCGGCTACGGCCGGCTGGTCGAGCTCGACCACGGCAACGGCTACGTCACCCGCTACGCTCACAATAAGAAAAACCTGGTCGCGGTCGGCGACCTGGTCGAGAAGGGCCAGACCATCGCCCAGATGGGCAGCAGCGGCCGCTCGACCGGCACCCACGTTCACTTCGAGGTCCTGCGCGACGGCAAACCCGTCAACCCGATGCGTTACGTCCGGGCCGGGCGTTGAATTCGCCGGAGGTCTCGGCCACACTCCCGCCTTTGCACGCGCGGTCCTGAGCCGCGCGCCCTGCCATTCGTCGAACCGAATCCATGATCGCTAAAGTCTTCAGCAAGGTCTTCGGCAGCCGAAACGAGCGCCTGGTGCGCAAGCTCGGCAAGCTGGTCACCCAGATCAACTCGTTCGAGGAGCAGCTGGTCCCGCTCAGCGACGCCGCGCTGCGCGCCAAGACCGACGAGTTCCGCGCGCGTTTCGCAGACGGGGCGAGCCTCGACGATCTGCTGCCCGAGGCGTTCGCGGTGGTGCGGGAGGCGGGCCGTCGGGTGCTCGACATGCGCCACTTCGACGTGCAGATGATCGGTGGCATGGTGCTCCACCAGGGGCGCATCGCCGAGATGCGCACCGGCGAGGGCAAGACCCTGGTCGCGACGCTGCCGGTCTACCTCAACGCGCTGGCCGGCAACGGCGTGCACGTGATCACCGTCAACGACTACCTCGCGCGCCGTGATGCGGCGTGGATGGGCAAGATCTACGAGTTCCTCGGCATGAGTGTCGGCGTGGTCGTGCCCGGGCAGGATGCCGAGACCAAGCGTGCCGCCTACCAGGCCGACATCACCTACGGCACCAACAACGAGTTCGGCTTCGATTACCTGCGCGACAACATGGCCTTCACCCAGGCCGACAAGATGCAGCGGCCGCTGTTCTTCGCGATCGTCGACGAGGTCGACTCGATCCTGATCGACGAGGCGCGCACGCCACTGATCATCTCCGGACCGGCGGAAGACAACGCCGACCTCTACCGACGGATCAACGCGCTGATCCCGAAGCTGACCCGGGTCGAGGACGAGGAGGGGCCGGGCGACTACACGGTCGACGAGAAGAGCAAGCAGATCTACCTGACCGAGGACGGCCACCAGCATGTCGAGGATCAGCTGACCAGCGCCGGTCTGCTGCCCGAGGGCGAGAGCCTCTACGACGCGGCGAACATCCAGCTGATGCACTTCGTCAACGCGTCGATCCGCGCCCATGCGCTGTTCCAGCGTGACGTCGAGTACATCATCCAGAACGGCCAGGTCGTGATCGTCGACGAGTTCACCGGGCGCACGCTGCCCGGGCGGCGCTGGTCGGGCGGCCTGCACCAGGCGGTCGAGGCCAAGGAAGGGGTGCCGATCCAGAACGAGAACCAGACGCTCGCCTCGATCACCTTCCAGAACTACTTCCGCCTCTACGACAAGCTCGCCGGCATGACCGGCACCGCCGACACCGAGGCGTACGAGTTCCAGACCATCTACGGGCTCGAGGTGGTGGTGATCCCGACCCACATGCCGATGATCCGTGCCGACCATGGCGATCTCGTCTACCTGACCCAGGAAGAGAAGTTCGACGCCATCGTCGAGGACATCCGCGACTGCCACGAGCGTGGACAGCCGGCGCTGGTCGGCACCGTGGCGATCGAGACCTCGGAGTACCTCGCCAAACAGCTCAAGAAACACGGTGTCCCGCACGAGGTGCTCAACGCCAAGCAGCACGAGCGCGAGGCGCAAATCGTCGCCCAGGCCGGGCGCCCGGGGGCGATCACCATTGCCACCAACATGGCCGGTCGCGGCACCGACATCGTGCTCGGTGGCAACCTCGAGTCGGAGCTGTCCGAGCTGGGTACCGAGGCCGATGACGCCGCCCGCGCCGCGGTACGCGAGGCGTGGACGGCTCGCCACGAGCAGGTGCTCGCCGCCGGTGGCCTGCACGTCATCGGCACCGAGCGCCATGAGTCGCGGCGCATCGACAACCAGCTGCGCGGCCGTTCGGGCCGTCAGGGCGATCCGGGCTCGACGCGTTTCTACCTGTCCCTCGAGGACAACCTGATGCGCATCTTCGCGTCGGACCGGGTCTCCGGACTGATGCAGAAGCTCGGCATGCAGGAGGGTGAGGCGATCGAGCACCCGTGGGTGACCAAGGCGATCGAGAACGCGCAGCGCAAGGTCGAGGGGCACAACTTCGACATCCGCAAGCAGCTCCTGGAGTACGACGACGTCGCCAACGACCAGCGCCAGAAGATCTACGAGCTGCGCGACGAGCTGCTCTCCGATAGCGACATCGCCGAGACCATCGACGACATCCGCGCCGACGTGCTCGAGGAGACCATCGACGCGTACATTCCGCCGCAGAGCCTCGAAGAACTATGGGACGTTGGTGGCCTGGGCAAGGCGCTCGAGGCCGACTTCGCCCTGCATGCCGACATCAAGCAGTGGCTCGACGACGATCCCGACCTGCACGAGGAGACGCTGCGCAAGCGCATCCATGACTCCGTGCTCGCCGAGTACCAGGCCAAGGAGCAGCAGGCCGGGCCCGAGGTGATACGCCAGTTCGAGAAGGCGGTGATGCTGCAGGTGCTGGACACGCACTGGAAGGACCACCTCGCGGCGATGGACTACCTGCGCCAGGGCATCCATCTGCGTGGCTACGCGCAGAAGAACCCGAAGCAGGAGTACAAGCGCGAGGCGTTCGAGATGTTCACCGCGCTGCTGCACAACATCAACAACGAGGTGGTCGGGATCCTCTCCAAGGTGCAGGTGCGCGCCGAGGCCGACGTCGAGGCGGTGGAGCAGAAGCGCCGCGAGTCGGCACCGGCGATGCAGTTCCAGCACGACGAGGCGAGCGCGCTCCCTGACGAGGGTCACGTTCCCGAGGGCGAGGCGGCCCAGCCGTTCGTCCGCGACGAGCGCAAGGTGGGCCGCAACGAGCCGTGCCCGTGCGGGTCGGGCAAGAAGTACAAGCACTGCCACGGCCGGCTGAACTGAGCCTCGGCAGACCGCATGGCCGTCGGTCCCGGAATCCTGCCACTGCTGCACCCGGTCGCCGGCGTGCGCCTCGGCACCGCGCGGGCAGGCCTGCGCAGCCGCGGAGAGCGTGACGACCTGCTGCTCGTCGAACTCGCCGAGGGCACAACCGCCGCCGCCGTCTTCACGCGCAACGCCTTCTGCGCCGCGCCCGTGACCGTCGCACGTGAACACCTCGCCTCCACTGCGCCCCGCTGGCTCGTCGTCAACGCGGGCAACGCCAACGCCGGCACCGGGGCCGA
>JAACFL010000041.1 GCA_009937385.1 Gammaproteobacteria bacterium
GCCCAGTGCCAGGGCGTCGACGAGAACGACTTCGAGAAGATCCGCACCTCGCTGAAGGCGTTCACCGACGCCGAGGTGATGGCCGACACCATGGCCGACCCGGCGAAGTTCATGAATCTGATGAACACCGTCAACGACCCGCGCACCATGCACGTCATGATGAAGTGCTCGACCGAGCCGGTCATGTGGGACACCTGGATGCGCGGTGCGTCCGATCCCGACAAGATGGCGCGCGCCATGGGCCGCTTCATGAACCCGGGCATGTACATCGCCTGGATGACGGCACCGATGAACCCGCAGGTGATGGCCGAGATGACCGCGATGGCCGACCCGAACCGTTACCTGACCACCTGGCCGACTGCGCTGTCGAACCCGACCTTCTACCAGCCGTTCATGGCCTGGACGGATCCGGCCTGGCAGCAGACGCGCCTCGAGTGGATGATGAACCCGGCTTCCTACCAGCCGATGATGGACATGTTCACCAATTACGCCGCGATGACCACGGCCTACGCGATGCCGGCGCCCCAGACCAACTGAGTCTCGCCGACCTTGACAATGGGCCCGGGTGGGAAACCATCCGGGCCTTTTTGTTTGAGTTCAAGGCGAATCCAAATAATAAAGTTAAATATTAATTACTTATTTTAATTAACTGTTAATTATACGCTTATGGGTAAATTCCCTTACTCCATCAAGGACGAGACCCTATCCCTTCTGTAGTATTTGAATATGATAATTTCCTAATATACTCACACCTACCGTTTTTTACGGAACAACTTGCAAGAGACCCTTAGAGGAGGACCAAGACCATGCGTAAGTTGATCGCTTCCCTGATCGTTGCCGCCGGCCTGACCGCCGGTGCCGCCGTGACCATCGCCGCCGAGGAAGGCGCCCAGGCCCCGCAGGCTGCCGTGCCGAACTTCTTCGATCCGTCCGCCTGGATGGGCGCCTACGGTACCGCCCCGCAGGGTGCGCAGGCTGGCCAGGCCATGCCCTTCAACCCGGCCAACCCCGCCGGCTGGGCCGTCTTCATCGATCCGAAGACCCACGAGCAGACCCACATGGCGTTCACGAACCCGGCCCAGTACGCCCAGTTCATGACCCCGCAGTTCTACATGCAGTTCGCCGATCCGAACAACATGATGGCGTGGATGAACCCGGCGGCCTACGCGGCCTTCATGAACCCGGCCACCTACATGTACTGGATGAACCCGGCCGCCTACACGCACATGATGAACCCCGCCATGTACATGCAGGCCATGAACCCGGCCGCCTACAACGCCTACATGAACCCCAACACCTACATGCAGTGGATGAACCCGGGCGCCTACGCGATGCCGGCCACGGCTTCGACGGGTGCGGTGCCGTTCAACTTCTTCGACCCGAATGCCTGGGCGCAGATGGTGCCGCAGGCTTCGACGGAGCAGGCCCAGCAGTAAGGATCGCTGCATACGGACCGGGACGGTCCGGAGCCAACAAGGGGCACGGTGCGAACCGTGCCCCTTTTCTTTGTGACCGCGCCTGCCAGGAGAACACCGCCCTCGGCGCGATGCCGCACAGGCGATTCCGGATCCCGCTCAAGGTCTAGACTGGATCACGGTCACGGGCACCAGGGAACCCACCATGAGCGACGACGACGCACCCCGCGGCGAACTGATGCTGCGCACGCTGGCGATGCCGGCGGACACCAACCCGGCCGGCGACATCTTCGGTGGCTGGGTGCTGGCACAGATGGACATCGCCGGCGGCATCGCCGCGGCCGAGGCGACCCACGGCCGCGTCGCGACCGTCGCGGTGGACTCCATGAGCTTCCACAAGCCGGTCTACGTCGGCGACGTGATGTGCTGCTACGCCGAACCGGTGCGCACCGGCAACACGTCGATCACCTTTCGCATCCAGGCGTTCGTGATCCGGGGCGCCCATTCCGGCGTGCGCGTCAAGGTGACCGAGGGGCTGTTCACCTTCGTCGCCATCGGCGAGGACCGGCAGCCGCGGACGATCAAGCCCGCAGACGCGTAAGCGAGCTCAGGAACTGCACGAAAGCATCGAGCAACCGGCCCGGTGGCGCGCCCACTCGGGGCGTTTCGCCGCGAACCGATCGCGATCAGGCTGCTCGTCGTAGGGTCTGCGCAGCAACTCGAGAAGCTCCCCGACGCGGGAGAGGTCACCCTGCTCCGCGAGGTCGATCGCCTCCTGGGCAAGGTAGTTGCGCAGCACGTACTTCGGGTTGACGGCGTGCATGCGCTCGCGGCGCGTGGCGTCGTCGACACCCACCTCGCGCACCCGGGACGCGTGGGCGTTGAGCCACTCGATCACCTTTGGCCTGATCGGGCCGTCGAGCGCCGCCGGGTCGTACCACGCCCCCCGCAGCGGCGCGAGGCGCGCCTCGTCGCCGGCCTCGTTGGTCGTCGGGACGTCAGCGAGTCGCCGGAAGAACAGCGTCATGTCGGTTTCGGCGAGCTGCAACACTTCCAGCAATCCGCCAAGAAGGGCTTCGTCGCGCCCGGGCTCGAAGCCCTCCAGGCCGAGCTTGGCCATCATCATCTCGGGCCACGCCGTGGAGTAATGCTCGGCGTAGCCGTCGACCGCGGCCTGCAGCCCGGGCAGGTCGTCGACCAGGGGGTGCAGCGCGTTGCCGAGCTGCGCCAGGTTCCACTGGGCGATCTCCGGCTGGGCGCCGAAGCTGTAGCGGCGCCCCTCGCCGTCGGTGGTGTTGGGCGTCCAACCGGGATCGAAGCCCTCGAGCCAGCCGTAGGGGCCGTAATCGATGGTCTGGCCGAGGATCGACATGTTGTCGGTGTTCATGACGCCGTGCACGAAGCCGACCCGCATCCAGTGCACGATCATCTCCGCGGTACGCTGGCACACCTCGGTGAACATCGCGAGGTAGCTCTCGGGAGACGGGGAGCCGAGGTGCGGGAAGTCGTGGGTGAGCGTGTAGTCGGCCAGGCGGCGCAGCGTGTCGTGGTCGCCACGCGCGGCGAAGATCTGGAAGTTGCCGAAGCGGGTGAAGGACGGTGCGACGCGGCACACGACCGCACCCGGTTCGTCGCGCGGGTGACCGTCGTAGAACATGTCGCGCAGCACCGTCTCGCCGGTGGTCACCAGGCTCAGCGCGCGCGTGGTCGGCACGCCGAGATGGTGCATCGCCTCGCTGCACAGGAACTCACGCAGTGACGAACGCAGCACCGCGAGCCCGTCGGCGCGGCGCGCGTAGGGCGTGCGCCCCGCCCCCTTGAGCTGCAGCATCCAGCGCCGGCCGTCGGGCGCGATCGCCTGACCCAGGTTGATCGCGCGACCGTCGCCGAGCTGCCCGGCCCAGTGGCCGAACTGGTGACCGCCGTAGCACATGGCGAAGGGTTGCATGCCCGGAAGCACACGGTTGCCAGAGAAGACCTCGGCGAAGCGGTCCGATGCCGTCGCCGTCTCGTCGAGACCGAGCAGTTCGGCGACCTCGCGCGCGTGGGCGACCAGCCGCGGCGCAGCGCAGCGGCGTGGCGACACGTGGGAGTAGCAGGCGCCGTACACCTGCCTCGGGTGCGGTTCGTCCGATGGGTCACCGGGCAGCTCACGGGTGAACCGGTTGTCGAACGCGAGTCCCAGGGGCCCCTCGCCAGAGGCGGGTGGTGGATCGGGCAGTGTGACCTGGGCCATGCGATGTCTCGTCGAGGGGTTGTGGCTGGTTAGGACCTCGAGCCGGGGGGCGCGTTCCGTCGAGGGCCATTCACGAAAGGATATCCGAGCATGGCACGCCGCGGCCTCGACGGCACGCCGCATCCCCGTGCGACGCATATCCGCACCGTCGTCGCACCACGCATGACGATGTGGGGGATCGGGCGGGTGGCAAGGCAACCCGGCCGGGCATGTCCGAAGGCGATAGGGATCGCATGCGCTGGATCATTTACCCGCACCCCTGGAATCGGTAGATGTAGTCATGTGACCACCACAAGGCGACCTGTCATCACAGCAGATGGTCGACAGTGCGCCCGGAGCCCATCCATGATCCTCTCCCGGTCCATCGTCCGCCTTTTGTCCATGGGAGTCGTCCTGCTGCTCCCGCTGCCCCTCCACGCCTTCGATATCACCTACGACGGCGCCTTCATCGTGGACGGAAAGGATCCAGTGGCAGTCACCCAGAACGCCATCCCGGTGACCCGGTACGTCTCGGTGGTGACCACCGTCTCTCCGGTTACCGACGCCTCCGACGACGAGGGCGGTCGGCACTGTTGGTACATGATCGACAAGGAGCGTGGCCTCAAGGCGATGATCGCCAGCCAGCCGATCGAGACGGTCGGGCCGCAGCCGTTCGGTGCGAACCGCCCCGCGCCAAGCAACGAGGAGATGGGCGCCATCGCCGAGTTCGTACGCAGCGTCTACCGCGAGGCCGAGGACAGCGGCGGCGTCAAGAAGCTCGCCGAGCGCTGCGCAAAGACCGCGTCCTGATCTCCCGACGGCGCGGCATGGCGCCAGGCCGTCGCGCGCCTGTCGCCGGGCCACGGACATGACACTCGTACCCGACCGGACGACGATGCCGTAACCGGGACATCCCGCGCACCGGGTGCAGGTTGGGAATCGAACAGTGGCGTGCCGCGCTGGACCCCACCGAGTGACGGTGATCGACCGGGGATGCGCCTCGGGGTGACGCGCACCCGATCAGGCGCCGGTCAGAAGCCGAGCATCTTCTCGTAGTACCCCTTGGCCTCGATGGCGCGCTGCATCGCTGCGCGACGGATATCCGCGTAGTCGTCTACCAGCGTGTCGACGATGCGACGATCGAGCACGTGGTTGTTCACCTCATCGCGCAGGATCGCCTGCACGCGGATGCGATCGAAACCGGCACGGTAGGGCCGGTCCTCGACCAGCGCGGTGAAGACGTCGGCCACGGCGAGGATCCGCGCACCGGTGGAGAGCCGCTCGTCGGCGAGGTGAAACGGGTAGCCGGTGCCGTCGAGCTTCTCGTGGTGCAGGCCGGCCCAGTCGGCAATCTGCCCGAACCCCTCGATCGAGCGCAGGATGGTGTAGGTGAAATAGCTGTGCTGCTGCATCACCTGCATCTCGGCCTCGGTCAGCCGCTCCGGCTTGTCCAGGATCGCGTTCGGGATCGCGAGCTTGCCGAGGTCGTGGGTCACCCCGGCGATGCCCAGCAGGCGCACGTCGAGCTCGCCGAGGCCGAAGCGACGGGCGATCTGCACCGCGCTCTCGGCGACGCTGGCCGAGTGGGTCGACGTGAAGCGCGAGCGGTAGTCGATGATGTGGCTGAGCAGCGTCGCGACCGACTCGATCTGCTCGAGATCGGCGCTGATGCGCCGGTGCGGGCCGGCGTTGAGCAGCGTCGAGTAGAGCCGCGGCGAGACCATGTCAAACCAGAACTCCTCGGCCTGCGAGGCATCGACCAACAGCCCGACCACGTCGGTGTGAACCAGGCGGCCAGCCGCATCGCGCGCGGCGTCGAGGATCGCCGGCACCTGGTGCAGGATGTAGACGCCACGGTCGATCTTGCGCTCGACGAAATCAGCCAACAGCAGCACCTGCGAGGCGAACACGTCTCGGTCGTCGATCGGCCGGTCCCACTCGCACCACTGGCGGTGGTGGTGGCGCACGATCGGTGCCGCGTGGGCGAGGACCGGCGTGCCCTCGAGCAGGTCGGCACCGATGCGGCAGTGCGGATCGAGATCGTCGTCGAAGCGGTGAATGCGCTGCTTCTCCTCGAGCGACAGCGCCCCGACATCGTGCATCAGCGCGGCGACGAAGATGCGCTCGACCTCGTCGTCGTCGAGGCCGGCCGCGCGGGCCATGCGCCAGGCCATGTAACCGGTGCGCAGCTGGTGCGAGCTGATGTCTGGAGAGGCGAGATCCATCGCGTCCGAGATCGACAGCAGCAGATTGCCGAGGTTGACCGTGAAGTCCTGGTACACGGTGGATTCCTGTGTTCTCGTCGGCCGGAAGGCGCAGTCAGCCTAGCACGTCACAACCAGTCGGTGAGCTGCACGCCGAGACCCAGGCTGGTGACGTTGTGGTCGTAGTCGATCAGGCTCTCACCGTACCCGTTGAACAGCTGCAGGTAGCCGCGCAGCTGGCCATGCAGCGGGAAGCTCCAGTCGAGGCGCAATGCACCACGCGGCGTATCCAAGTCCAGGTTGTGGCGCCCCATCGCCGTGAAGGTGTGGTGACCGGCCTTGTAGACGCCGAGCAACTCGAAGTTGCCGAGGTAGTCCTCGATGTCGGGGTTGTCGTCGGTCTCGGCATCCTCCGGCAGGCGCCACCACGGCTTGAACGCCAGGGCCAGGTCACCGCGCTCGAGCACCATCGAGGCGTAGAGCCGGTTCCAGCTGCGTGACAGCTCCCCGGCGCGGCCGTTCGACTGGTGCGACAGGCCGACCGCGTTGAGGCGGTTGGTGAAACCCAGGAACTTCCAGTCGTTGGCGAACGACAGCCACGCCTCGGGTTCGTGGTTGGTCTCGCGGAACGGCGACGAGACCTCGTCGTCGGTCTGGAACTGCTGCCAGAACGAGCGGTTGGTGTAGGCGAAGAAGAGATCGCCACCGCTGCCGAGCAGGTTCTCCACGATCGGGAACTTCAGGCTGATCTGGAACTTCGTCTCCACCGCCTTGAAGACGTCGTCGCCCAGCCCGGGGAACTGGCCCACGAACGGCGCGGTGTTCGGATCGGAGAAGTTGTAGGCAAACAGGAAGTAGTTCGGCCGGTGCGGCGTGATCACGAACGGCCGCCCCATGGTCTCCTGCTCGGCCGACAGGCGCCTGGATACCGCCGGCATGGACGCCGCACCCTCCTCGGCCGGCTGGCTGGCCAGCCGTTCGCGACAGCCTCGGCGCAGGGATCCGACCGTCACGTCGTCACCCGCGGTGCGCATCCGTTCGAGCAGGCAGTCGTCGAGACTCGCGCCCACGTCCGCAAGCGCCATGGAAGGCAGCAGCAGCCAGGCCAGGAGCAGCAGCCCTCGCGGGCATGAGAACGGCGGTTCGTGATGCATCGAAAGATCTCCAGCGGCAGGGCGGCCCACAGCCACGCGTGAACGTGCCGGGTCGAGGGGCGCCATTGGACGGCGTCACGGGCGGGCCGTCAATCGCTTGCCGGTTCGCGGTCAGGCGGGGCGCGGGAGTATCATGGTGTGCGTCCCGCCGGACACCCACCGCATGTTCAGTTCCCCACCCAAGCTCTTCTCGCACCGTCCCTACTGGGCGAAACGGCTGTTACCGGCCCCGGTGCTGCCGATGTCGCGCACCGAGATGGAACAGCTCGGCTGGGATGCCTGCGACGTGATCCTGATCACCGGCG
This sequence comes from Gammaproteobacteria bacterium, assembly GCA_009937385.1. Lineage (GTDB taxonomy): Bacteria > Pseudomonadota > Gammaproteobacteria > QNFN01 > QNFN01 > QNFN01. The sequence continues at coordinate 7,294 of JAACFL010000041.1, forward strand.
ACGCCTTCGTCGATCATCCGAGCTTCGGTGCCGCGGTGATCGGCCGGCTGCTCGAGGCACACGGTTTCCGCGTCGGCATCATCAGCCAGCCGGCCTGGGATGCGGCCGAGCCGTTCACGGCGCTTGGCCGGCCGACGCTGTTCTTCGGCATCACCGCCGGCAACATGGACTCGATGGTCAACCGCTACACGGCCGACCGCCTGCCGCGCAGCGACGACGCCTACACACCCGACGGTGAAGGCGGCCGACGCCCCGACCGCTGCACCATCGTCTACGCCCAGCGTTGCCGCGAGGCGTTCCGCGACGTGCCGCTGGTACTCGGCGGCATCGAGGCGAGCCTGCGCCGCACCGCGCACTTCGACGGCTGGTCCGAAACGGTCCGCCGCTCGATCCTGTTCGACGCGCGCGCCGACCTGCTGCTGTTCGGCAACGCCGAGCGCGCCGTGGTCGAGGTGGCGCACCGACTGGCGCGGCGCGAGCCGATCGCGTCGATCCGCGACCTGCGTGGCACCGCCTACGCCTGTCGCAGGCTGCCCGATGAGCTGCAGGTGATCGACGCCAGCGATCCGGACGCGACCGTCGTCTCGCTGAAGGATCGCGCGCAGAGCGCCCTGCGCCTGCCCTCGTTCCAGCAGGTGAAGGGTGACAAGCGCGCCTATGCGCAGGCCTCGCGCCTGCTGCACCTCGAGTCGAACCCGCACAATGCGCGCACGCTGGTGCAGGATCACGGCACCGCCGAGCTGGTGATCAACCCGCCACCGTGGCCGCTGGAGACCGACGAGCTCGACCGCGTCTACGAGTTGCCCTACACGCGCCGACCGCACCCGGCCTACGGCGACGCGCGCATCCCGGCCTACGAGATGATCCGCACCTCGGTGAGCCTGATGCGCGGCTGCTTCGGCGGCTGCACCTTCTGCTCCATCACCGAGCACGAGGGGCGCATCATCCAGAGCCGCTCGAGCGACTCGGTACTGCGTGAGATCGAGGCGATCCGCGACCAGGTGCCCGGTTTCACCGGCGTGATCTCCGACCTCGGCGGACCGACCGCGAACATGTACCGCCTGAACTGCTCGAAGCCCGAGGTGCAGGCGAAGTGCCGGCGGCTCTCCTGCGTCTACCCCGACATCTGCCCGACGCTCGACACCGACCACGCGCCGCTGATCGACCTCTACCGCAGGGCGCGTGCGCTGCCCGGCATCAAGAAGGTGCTGATCGCCTCGGGGGTGCGCTACGACCTCGCCGCCGAGAGCCCCGAGTACGTCAGGGAGCTCGCCACCCACCACGTCGGCGGCTACCTGAAGATCGCACCCGAGCACAGCGAGGAGGGGCCGCTGTCGAAGATGATGAAACCGACGCTGCGCGCCTACGACCGCTTCAAGGAGCTGTTCGACCGCTACTCGAAGCAGGCCGGCAAGGAGCAGTACCTGATCCCCTACTTCATCGCGGCGCACCCCGGAACCTCCGACGAGGACATGCTCCAGCTCGCGCTGTGGCTCAAGGCGCACGGCTTCCGTCTCGACCAGGTGCAGACCTTCCTGCCGACGCCGCTGGCGCTGGCCACCGCGATGTACCACTCGGGCTACAACCCGCTGAAGCGCCTCAACCGGCCGGAAAAGGTCGCCAGCCCGAAGAAGCTGACCCAGCGCCGGCTGCACAAGGCGTTCCTGCGCTATCACGACTCGGCCAACTGGCCGCTGCTGCGCGAGGCGCTGAAGAAGATGGGCCGCACCGACCTGATCGGCAACGGCAAGCGCCACCTGGTGCCGGCGTGGCAGCCGGGTGGCGGGCGTGGCAAAACGGGCGTGGCACCCGCCGGCCGGATGGGTTCCAAGTCGCGGGGCGGCCCGTCGCGCAGTCGAACTCGTGCCGCCCGGCGCTGAATTCCGAAACGACTCAGCGCTGCCAGGCGCTGCCGACCGTGATGTAAACCGCCGTCTCCTCGGGGCCCCAGCCGACGTCGATGCCGGCGCGCATGCCGAAGCGCCGTGCGACCAGGTAGCGGAACCCGACACCCTGCGCGTTGACGGTGGTCGCCGTGCCGCGCCGTCGCCCCTCGGAATCCGCCCGCCCGACGCCGGCGAAACCGATCAGGCTCCAGCGCGGGGTCAGGTCGTAGCGCGCCTCCACCTCGCCGAGCAGCACCTCCTCGCCCTGGTAACGCAGCGCCGGGATGCCACGCATGTCGATGAACGGGTACTGGTAGAACGGCGCGTCGCCGTCGAGTCGCGTGCCGTCGGCGCGCAGGCCGAGGGTCCACTTGCGCGCCGGAGAGAACCAGTAGTTGGCGAAGGCGCGGTAGGTGCGGTAATCGTCGTCTCCACCCCACGACTCGCCGAAATCGATCAGCTGCAGACCGGCCTTGAGACCGCGGCCGGGCGAGAGCCGGTTGTCGATACCGTCGTACTGCATCACCAGGCCAAGCCCGGCCGTGGTGTTGTCGAAAGCGATGTCCGGCAGGCCGAGCCCGGGCAGCAGCGTCGAGGTCCTGAAGGTGTTTCTGGTGTCGATGTAGAGGTAGCGCGCCCCGGCGAAGAAGCCGGAGTCACCGAGGCGGAACAGCAGCTGCTGGAACAGCACGTCGGCCTCGCTGGTGAACTGCAACGGGCGCCGCTCGAGCAGGCCGCTGCCGCCACCGATGCCGTAGAAGTCCATGTTGACCTCGGCGGTCATCAGCAGCCCCGCGTAGCGCAGCGTGTCATCGCGCCAGACCCCGAAGTGGCCACCCCCCGCGAACCAGGTGTCGTTCTCGGTCGCGCCGGCGATCAACGCCGAGATGCTCGGTGGCTTCAGGCTGCCGTCGCGCTCGGGGTTCGGTTCGAACTCCTCCCCCGGCTCGGTCTTGCCGGCAAATGGGTCGTGGAAGAAGAGTGCGGCGACACCCAGGCCGTAGCCGACCGACGGTTCGGTGATCAAGATCGGCACCGGCAGGAAGCCGCGGGTCTCGGCCAGGTACTTGCTCGCGTCGAGCCGTCCATCGGACGGATCGATCAGCAGCCCGGGTAACCAGCCGGCCGCGACCGCGGGTTTCAGCACGACGCACAGCAACAGGCCGAGCAGCAGCGTGCGACGCGTTGGTTGACGGGTTGAGTGCATGGGACTCCGTTGACGAGGACCGGGACCGGCTGACGAATCAGCGGCGAGACTCGCAGATCGTCCATCTGTGCATCAAGTCGTGCGTTTGCGCAGGCGCCACCAGAGGCCGCCGTAGAGCAGCAGGTTGAGCACCAGCACGCCGCCGCCGATCCAGAACTGGATCCCGGGCGTCAGGCCTGCCGGGTAGATCAGCGGCGCCAGGTAGTGCTCGATGAAACCCACGCCGAAACCGTCCTCGCCCGCCGCGCGGCGCAACGCCACTTCGAGCGGCGTCAGTGGGCAGAGCCAGCCGAAGAACTCCAGCAGCACGCCCCACGCCACCGCCGGCAGGTGCGCCCAGGCAACGTGTGGCCAGCGCCAGACCAGCAGCGCGCCGAGCAGCACGAACAGGATGAACGCCAGGTGCAGCACCAGCACCGCGTCGGCGAGCAGGCCGTAGAACACTACTTGCCGCCCCGGGAACAGTCAGGCGGCAGCATCTCCGCGATCCCGACGATCCTTGCCACGCGCAGCATGCCGTCAGGGCCGGCCGCGAACCCGGGACGCGGGCCCGTGTCCGGTACGCCCTCGAAGAGCAGGTAGACGGGCGCGTACGGAACCCCGGCATCTGCATCGACGTACGCGGCGAGTTGTCGGTCGCGCAGCGAAGGCGCACTCAGCCAGTAACGGCCGTGGCCTGCGCACGGCACGAACTTCCGCACCTCGTGACCACGCACGTGGGCGCCCACCCAGGTCATCGACTCCGCGGCAGCGTCCGCACCGTCGCAGAGCAGCAACGCGCTGGCCAGGGGGACCGATCGCCTAGCGAAGCCGGTAACCACGGTGACAGGCGACGCAGGCCGCGCTCACCTCGCGCAACGCGACCAGCGCCCGGTCGCGATCGCCCTCCTCGGCGACCCGTGCGAAGCGGCTGGCGGCGCGGTGCATCGCGGTGCCGGCCGCGCGCATCCCCTCGGGCATGAAGCGCGCCATGTGCTGCGCACCGTGATCGTCGAGCGAGCTCATGCCGAGTCGGGCTTCGGCCAGTTCGGCGGCGGCGTCGAGCTCGTCCGCGGCCAGGTGCGCGAGCAGCGCATCGAGGGTCTCGAGGTGGTCGCGCATGTTGGCGAGCATGTGCTGCTGCATCATCGACGGCAGGTCGACCGGGATGCGCACGTCCTCGGCGCTGCCGGCAGCGGTGGCGACGGCGAACAGCAGTGCCAGGCTGCCTCTGCCCAGCCCGGTCATGGGCCCTCCTCGTCTTTCGTGTGGTCGCGCAGCGGAAACGTCGGCAGATGGAGGCCGCGGTAGATCGCCGCGACGCGCAGCACGATGACGAAAACCATGCCAACCAGCACCGCGGGCAGTTCACCGCCCCCGGCGCGCCACACGACCAGGTAGGCGATCGCGCCAGCGATCGACGCCGTGGCGTAGACGTCACGGCGCAGGATCAACGGCACCTCGTTGCACAGCACGTCGCGCAGCAGCCCCCCGGCACAGCCGGTCAGGGTGCCCATCAGCACCACGCTCGGCGCGGGCAGCCCGAGCCGCGCGGCGATGGCCGCGCCACTGACCGTGAACAACGCCAGTCCGCCGGCGTCGGCCAGCCGCAACGCGCCTTCCGGAACCCGGGCACGGCGCGTGTAGAGCAGCGTCAGCAGCGCCGCGACCAGGATCACGGTCGGGTAGGTCGGGTCGGCGATCCAGAAGATGGGATTGCGGTCGAGCAGCAGGTCACGCAGCGTGCCACCACCGATCGCGGTGACCGTCGCCGCGACCACGACGCCGAGCAGGTCGAGCTCCTTGCGCGCGGCCATCAGCGCGCCGCTGATCGCGAATACGGCGACGCCAAGCAGGTCGAGGGTGTAGAGGATCACAGGGTTTCGTTACGCCCACGCTGGTGTTCAGGGATTCATTGTAGGTCGGGCTTCGATCCGGCACGACGCGATGGCCATGTCGGACTGAAGTCCGACCTACGGAAGAGCCCTAAGCAACGCATTGGTGTAGGTCGGGCTTCAGCCCGACGCGATGGCCATGTCGGACTGAAGTCCGACCCACGAAAGAGCCCTTGGCAACGGATTGGTGTGGGTCGGGCTTGAGCCCGACGCGATAACCATGTCGGACTGAAGTCCGACCTACAGAAGAGGCCTTAGAAAAGCATTGGTGTGGGTCGGGCTTCAGCCCGACGCGGGAGGTGGCTGGTGGAATGAAGGCCGACCCACGATCACGCCCGCTCGACCGGGAACGCCAGCACCTCGTCGACCGAGTCGAGCCCCAGCTTGAGCATCAGCAACCGGTCGACACCCAGCGCAACGCCGGCGCAGGCCGGCATTCCGGCCTCGAGCGCAGCAAGAAAACGAACGTCGACGGGCACCTCTGGCAGACCGAGCGCGCGGCGATGTTCGAGGTCGGCGTCGATCCGGCGTCGCTGCTCGGTGGCGTCGAGCAGCTCGTGGAATCCGTTGGCCAGCTCGATGCCCTGCCAGTAGAGCTCGAAGCGCTCGGCCAACGGTGGATCTCCATCGCGCACGCGGGCCAGAGCCGCCTGGCTTGCCGGGTAGTCGTGCACGAAGGTCAGCCGGCCCTGTCCGAGTTCTGGCTCCACCGCGTGGGTCAGCAGCAGATCGCGCCAGCCGTCGAGGTCGAGAGCATCGAAACCCACGCCTTCGATCGCGTGGCGCGCGGCCGCGGCACGCCACGCATCCGGCCCGGCCGTGAACGGGTCGAGACCGGCGTGTGCGACGAACGCCTCGCGGTAGCTCAACGTCTCGAGCGGCTGCAGCGCATGCCCGTCGAGCAGCGTTGTGACCAGCTCGGCGACCTCCGCCATCAGCCGACGCTGGTCCCAGCCGACCCGGTACCACTCGAGCAGCGTGAACTCCGGATGGTGCAGACGGCCCCGCTCGCCGTCACGGAACACGCGTGCGAGCTGCCATATGTCGCCGCTGCCGGCGGCGAGCAGCCGTTTCATCGGCAGCTCGGGCGAGGTGTGCAAAAAGCGGGGCGGACCGTCGGGTCCGGGCCACCGCGTCGCGAGGCTGGCCAGCACCGGGTCGCTGGTCGCCGCGGTGGAGAGCTGAGGGGTCTCGACCTCGAGCAGGCCGCGCTCGGCGAAGAAGGCACGGATCGCGGCGAGGAGCACCGCTCGCGCGCGTAGCGTCTCTTGCGTGGCGCGCGGTCGCCAGTCGTCGACCATCGGACGCGCCGGGCCGCTACTCCTTGACCCGGGAGATGTACTCGTTGGTGCGGGTGTCGACCTTGAGCAGGTCACCGATCTCGACGAACAGCGGCACCTTGACCACCGCGCCGGTCTCGAGCGTCGCGGGCTTGACGCCGCCGGTGGCGGTGTCGCCGCGGATGCCGGGGTCGGTCTCGGTGACCGCCAGCACGACGTGGTTCGGCGCGGTCACCGACAGCGGTGCGTTGTTCCACAGGGTGACGATGCACTTCTCCTGGCCCTTGAGCCACTGCGCGGTGTCGCCCATCGCTGTGGCGTCGCAGGCGAACTGCTCGAAGGTGGTCGGTTCCATGAAATGCCAGAACTCGCCGTCTGCGTAGAGGAACTCGAGCTCGGTATCGACCACATCGGCACCCTCGATCGACTCGCCCGACTTGAAGGTGCGCTCCCAGACGCGCCCGGTCTTGAGGTTGCGCAGACGCACGCGGCTGAACGCCTGGCCCTTGCCCGGCTTGACGAACTCGTTCTCGATGATGGCGCACGGGTCGCCATCGAGCATCACCTTCAGGCCGGACTTGAACTCGCTGGTGGAATAGTTCGCCATCGGTCTCTCTTCGCTGGACTTGCAACGGGTCGGGGCGGCCCCGAAACTGGCGCGCCATGATACACGCGAAGCCGAAGCCGATACAGGAAAGCGGCTGGCAGGCCGAGCTGCGCGCTGCATCGCTCGACGCCAGCGAACTGCTCGCCGCGCTCGGCCTGCCCGCAGACCTCGCCGTACCAACCGACGGTTTTCCGCTGCGTGTACCGGCCGGTTTCGTCGCACG
>JAACFL010000223.1 GCA_009937385.1 Gammaproteobacteria bacterium
CTCGCCGCCTGGTCGGTGCATCACCCGATCGGCATCGTCATGATCACGCTCGCCGCGGCAGTCCTCGGCGGCTTCGCTCTGGGCCGTCTCGCCGTCGACCTGCTGCCGAGCATCATCTATCCCGAGATCGGCATCCGCGTGCTCGATCCCGGGGTGCCGGCGCAGGTCATGGAGGACCGCATCACCCGCCAGCTGGAGGAGCAGCTGGCGATCACCGAGGACGCGATCGCGATCACCTCGCGCACCACCGAGGGGCGCTCCGCGGTCGAACTCTCCTTCCCCTACGGCAAGGACATCGACATCGCGCTGCGTGACGCCAGCACCCGCCTCGACCGCGCACGACGCTTCCTGCCCGAGAGCATCCAGCCGCCGATCATCTTCAAGCGCGATCCGTCGCAGCGACCGATCCTCGAGCTGGTGGTCAGCTCGTCGACGCGCGACCCGGTGGCACTGCGCACCTGGGTCGACGACGTCTTCGCCAAGTGGTTCCTGAACCTGCCCGGCGTCGCTGCGGCCGAGGTCGGCGGCGGCGTGGTGCGCGAGATCCACGTCCTACCGGACCAGCGTCGCCTGGCCGCGCTAGGCCTGAGCCCCGACGACCTCGCCGAGCTGCTCGACCGCGCCAACCGCGACGAACCGGCCGGGCGGTTGCGCATGCAGCGCCAGGAACTCGGCGGCCGCACCGCCGGGCGCTTCGCGAATCTCGAGGAGCTGCGGGATCTTCCGGTGGCGCTCCCCGAGGGTGGCACCGTGCGCCTCGGGCAGATCGCCGAGGTGCTCGACAGCAGCGAGGACGAGAAGCTGCGCATCCGCTACAACGACGTGCCGGGCATCAAGATCTCGATCCAGAAACAGCCGACGGCCAACACCGTGGCGGTGGCGAACGCCGTGGCCGGCCGCCTCGACTGGATGAACGACCAGCGCCTGTTCCCGGACGACATCTCGGTGTCGGTGGTCGGCGACCAGTCGGTCTACGTGCGCCAGGCCCTCAGGAACGCCGCCACCGCAGCGCTCAGCGGCGCGTTGCTGGCGATGGGTGTGGTCTACCTGTTCCTCGGCAACCTGCGCCGCACGCTGATCATCGGCAGCGCGATCCCGGTCGCGGTGCTGGTGACGTTCTTCGTCATGGACGTCGGCGGCCTGACCCTCAACGTCATGACGCTCGGCGGCCTCGCGGTCGGTGTCGGCATGCTGGTCGACAACACCGTCGTCATGCTCGAGAACATCTACCGCCACCAGCGCGACGGCGAGAACGCCGCCGACGCCGGCATCAACGCCGCCTGCGAGGTCAACTCCTGTGTCGTCGCGGCGACCTCGACCAACCTTGCTGCGATCCTGCCGTTCCTGTTCATCGGCGGCCTGACCGGCCTGCTGTTCCAGGAGATGATCGTGACCGTCTCGGCGGCGATCTTCGCGTCCATGGTCGTCGCGCTGACTCTGACCCCTGCACTGGCATCGCGCGTCGCGGCGACCGGCCGTGGCAGCATGCGCCAGGGCATCGACGCGGTCATGCGCGTGCTGCAGAACGGCTACGCGCGTCTCGTCGACGCCCTGCTCACCCGGCGTCTCCTCCAGCTGTTGGTGGTCGCGCTGTTCGCCGGCGGGCTGACCGCCGCGGTGCCGACGCTGCTTGGCGGCAAGCAGGTGTTCCTGCCCGATCTCGACAACGGCGAGATCCGCCTGCGCCTGACGGGCGATCCCGGCATGTCCCTGGAGGCGATGGATCGCCACGTCAAGCGCATCGAGGCGCAACTGCGCAGCGACCCTGTGGTGGTCGGGGTGTTCACGCTCAGCGGCGGCTTCGTGTTCGGCCGCTCCCAGTACGAGGCGGCCAATCGCGCGACCCTGAACGTGCAGCTGGTGCCGCGCAGCACCCGCGACTTCAGCAGCGACGACTGGGTGCGTCGCACCAAGAAGCAGCTCGACGCCCAGGCGGTGCCCGGGCTCAATGTGCGCATCTACACGCGCGGCACACCCGGCATCCGCGTCGGGCGCAGCGACGACGACCTCGGCGTGCGCATCCAGGGCGACGACCTCGAGCTGCTCGCCCAGCTCGCCCACCGGCTGGCCGATGAACTGCGCGACGTGCCCGGGCTGCGCGGCATCGCCTACAGCAGCGAAGAACAGCGCCAGGAGCTCGCGATCCGCGTCGACCGCGACCGCGCGACCGCACTCGGTCTCGACGTGGCGCGCATCGGCCTGGCGGTGCGCCTGGCGGTCGAGGGCCGGGTGGTCAGCGAGTTCCTCGAGGGCGATCGCGCCTTCGACATCCGCGTACGCCTGCCGCGTCGCGAGCTGGTCGACCCGCGCGATCTCGAATCGGTGCTGCTGTTCACCGGCAACGACGACCGACCGCCGGTCTACCTCGGCGACGTCGCCCAAGTCAGCCTGGTCGCCGCACCCGCCGAGATCGAGCGCGACAGCCAGCGACGCATCGTCGAGGTCACGGCCAACGTGGACGGCGACAGCGACCTCGCCGCGATCCTGCGCCAGGTCGAGGCGAAAATGGACGCGCTGCCGCTCCCGGACGGTTACAGCATCTACGAGGCCGGTGCCGGCAAGGCGCTCAAGGAGGGACGCCAGCTCGGCGGCGTGCTGGTCGCACTGGCGATCTTCCTGGTGTTCGTGGTCATGGCGGTGCAGTACGAGTCGCTGCGCAACCCGCTGGTCATCCTGTTCAGCGTGCCGTTCGCACTGGTGGGCGTGGTGCTCGGCCTGAAGCTCACCGGCCTGCCGCTGTCGATGCCGGTTTGGCTGGGCATGGTGATGTTGTGCGGCATCGTCGTGAACAACGCCATCGTGCTGGTGGAGTACATCGAGCTGGTGCGCGACGGCGGGGCCGGGGTGCGCCAGGCCATCGTCGAGGCGGCGCGGCTGCGCCTGCGCCCGATCCTGATGACCACGCTGACCACGGTGGCCGGGATGCTGCCGCTGGCGCTTGGACTCGGCGACGGGGCCGAGATGCTGCGCCCGCTGGCGGTGACCATCGTCTCGGGACTGAGCTTCTCGCTGCTGGTCAGCCTGCTGCTGGTGCCGGTGCTCTACCGCTGGCTCGGCGGCAATCGCAAGGCCGAGCAATCGACCGGCTCACCCGTCACGACCTGATCCCGCGAGAAGCGATCCACCCGGCGCCCCGGGATTTCGGGACCGCGCCTGCCTCAGCCGTTCTTTTGCAGGTTCTCGATCACTCTGCCGATCGCGGCGCGGTAGAGCTCACCGGCACGCTGGCGCGCCTGCTCCGGCCCAAGCGCGGTGGCCTGCAGCGATTCGGTCTTGGGCTGACCGTCGATACGGTAGCCGAGGCGCACCTGCACCACCTGCTCCTGATTGGCATCCTTTTCGTCGAGCACCACCAGTGCAGGTGCGATCGCGGCACGTTCGCGTCCGAGCATCGCGTGGGTGGGATCGATCAGGTAGCTGTTGCCCGAGACCAGAATGCTCACCTCGATCTCGGTCACGTCGACGCGCTTGCGGTTTGGCAGCGCGGGCGCATGCAGGGCCATCTCGCGGTGGAAGAGATCGATCAGGGTCGGCCCGAAGAAATTCTCGCTGACGAAGTAGCGTACGTTGCCGTTTTCGCGCACCTGTTCGGCGACAGGAGGCGCGTCACGCAGGTCGCTGATCACCGGTGCATAGCGGGGAGGACCCGAGGGTTCGGGCGTGCTCGCGCAGCCCGCAAGCAAAAGCATCGCAGATGCCAGAGCAATTGAAATTCGCATCGTCATGGACCCGTGGAC
>JAACFL010000224.1 GCA_009937385.1 Gammaproteobacteria bacterium
TCGACGAGGCGGGCGCCGCGGTCGCCGAGTGCATCGCCGGGATCATGCAGCAGCTGGAGATGCCCAACGGTCTCGCTGCGCTCGGTTTCGGCGAAGACGACGTGCCGGGGCTGGCGAAAGGGTGCTACGAGCAGCAGCGGCTGCTGGTCAACTCACCGGTGCCGCTCGAACTCGCGGACCTTGAGGGGATCTTCCGCGACGCCATGCGGATCTGGTAGCCAAACCCGCCTACGTGCCAGCGGCAACGATGCGCCTCAAGAGCCTCTCCACGCGGCTGATCGCCTGGGTACTGGGAGCCACGCTGACCGTCAGCACGGTCACCTTCTACGCCGAGTTCGTCGAAAATCGCCAGAAGCTGAAGGAGGACGCCAGCAAGACCGCCGAGTTTGCTGCGCGGGCCCTTGCCAATGACATCTCGGCGCTGATCCGCGGCATCGAACAGGCGACCCGGACCCTTGGCTCCGTGGTGCGTCACGTGCGTCCGGACCCCGATCAGACGCGTGCTCTGCTGCACTCCCTGATCGAGGCAGACGAAGCGATCTACGGTGCCGCGATCGCCTACGCTCCGGAAGCGTTCATCGCGGGCACCGACTTCGCGGCCTACATGCATCGCACCCAGGACGGGATGCGCTATCTCGACATCGTCTCCCAGGATCCCGGCTTTCGGAACGATCCCTGGTACCGGGTGCCCTCGCTGACCGGCAAGGCCAGCTGGTCCGAGCCCTACCTCGACGTCAAGCTCGGCGCCGTCGATATGGTCACGTTCTCGATCCCGGTCTTCGAGGACCTCGAATCGGGCCCCCGACTGCTCGCCGTGGTGTCGGCCGACGTCGCCCTGCAGAGCCAGAGAGCGCGCATCGATGCCAAGAGCAGGGAACTCGGTGAAGACATCAGGGTGCTGATCCTGTCGCGAGGAGGGCGGGTGATCACGGTCGATGCCCTCGACTCGGAACTCACCAGGGATACCAGCGGGGTCTACACACTCCCACTGGCAGATCACGCGGCCCAGCGGGGGCGCGAGGACATCAGGGTGCTCGCTAAACGGATGACCCAGGGTGAGCAGGGAACGACGACGCTCGTCGGGCTCAACCGCGAGACCCGACAGTGGATCCATTTCCGGCCGCTCGCCCGAACCGGCTGGTCGGTCGCGATCATCGTTGAGGAGGCGGAACTCCTGACCGAAATCCAGGAGAGCGAGTTTCGCGAGGTCGTCATCTTCTCGCTGTACGTGCTGTTGATGGTGCTGGTGGTGGTGGTCCTCGCCAGACGCATCACCGGGCCGTTACGCCAGCTGGCCGGGGCCGCGCGCGAGATCGGTCACGATCCCCTCGCCGCCAAGGTGCCCGCCATCCAGACCGAAGACGAGGTGGCCGATCTCGGCGAGGCACTGCGCCGTATGCAGGTCGACCTAATCCAGTATGTTGACGAGCTCAAGTCGACCATGGATGCCAAGCAGCGCCTGGAGGGCGAACTCGCCGCTGCGCAGCAGATCCAGATGGCCATGCTTCCGAACCTGCCCACTCACGGTCGCCTCATCGACGGTTGCGACGTCGCCGCGACCTTGATCCCGGCCAAGGCGGTCGGTGGAGACCTGTTCGATCTCATCCCACTGCCCGACGGACGGTTGATGTTCATGGTCGGTGACGTGTCCGACAAGGGGGCCGCGGCCGCCCTGTTCATGGCCAAGACCGTCACCCTGGTCAACCTGCTCGGCCGCGAGCAGGTCGCACCGGGCGAACTGCTCACGCGGCTCAACACGGAACTGTGTCGCGAGAACGAGGCCTGCATGTTCGTCACGGCAATCTGCGGCGTCCTCGACCCGGCCAGCGGCCGGGTGGTCTTCGCCAATGCGGGCCACAATCCACCGCTGCAGTGCAGCTCCGATCACCTGGCCAGCTACACCGACATGCCGCCTGGCACCGCACTGGGGATCTTCGAGGAGGTCAGCTACAGCGAGGCACACCTGGAACTTGGCCAGGGCGAGCTCCTGCTCCTCTACACCGACGGGGTCACCGAAGCGGTCAATCACGAACTCGAGCTGTTTGGCGAGGCACGGCTCGAGAGCCTGCCGCTGCAACTGTTCGACACCTCACGAGCGATCGTTGAGGGCGTGGTGAAGGCGGTCGAAGACTTCGCCGGGGGTGTCGAGCAAGCCGACGACATCACCGTTCTGGCACTGAGGCGCAGAGCCGTACTTCCGCTAAAAGCCGAGACACGCATGCATGGAGGTGTCGACTCGGTTGCCAGCACTCAGGAGTGGCTTGCCTCGCAGCTTCGGCAGGCGGGGGTCGAAGAGGAGCTGATCGGTGACCTGGACCTGATTGCCGATGAGGTGCTGGCCAACGTGATCCACCATGCCTACCACGATCAGGCCGATGCGGAGGCCTGGATCCATCTGGAGATCGATGCAGAGCTCGTGCGTGTGCTTTTCAGTGATGCTGGGCCGCCATTCGATCCTCTGGTCGAGGCCCCCGAGCCCGACCTCCAGCTGCCCACGGAGGAGCGCGAGATTGGTGGCCTGGGCATCCTGATGGTCAAGCGCCTCGCGGACCGCGTGAGTTACCGACGCGACGACGAGCGCAACGTCCTGGAAGTCGAGAAACGTCGCCTCCAGGCCTGAGAGCCCAGGCCTGCCCCGGTGCTACACTTTCGGTATCAACTTTCTCAAACAGGGTGGGAGTGGTCATGAGCTTCACGGTTAAACAGGAAAATTTCCGCGATGGTGGGGCGCGTCTGATCCTCAACGGGCGGCTCGATTCCGCCACCTCGCCTGAGTTCGAAACCTCGGTCTCCGGTCTGCTGGACACACCAACCCCGGTGCTTGTCCTTGATATGGCCGGACTCGACTACATCAGCAGTGCCGGACTGCGTATCGTCTTCAAGCTCCAGAAGGCGCAGAAACGCGGTGGGGGCGAGATGCTGATGCTGAACCTGACGCCGCCAGTGAGGAAGGTGTTCGAGATCATCGATGCCCTGCCCAGCCTATCCGTGTTCGGCAGCATCGCCGAACTCGACGACTACCTCGACCACATGCAGGCGCAGGTACGCGACAAATAGGGCGGCAACCGCTTGCATTTCCGTACCGCCTAGGTCACCCCACCTGATACCCGGCGGGTGAACCTTGCTACCGCCTCGAGCGTCGCCGCCTCGCGGTCGCGCTGGGGCGAGTGCCCGCAATCCTCCAGAAACAGCGACTCGGCTCCACAGCCGGCGACGATCGCCTCGACCTGCGCCGCGGTGCCGTATTCGTCGTCGTGGCCCTGGATGGCAAGCACCGGCACGTCGATCCTCGGCAGGTATTCCTCGAGGTTCCATTCCATGAATTCCGGGTCGAGCCAGGCCCGGTTCCAGCCCCAGAACGCGCAGTCGACATTGTCGCCGTGGTAGCGCGCCAGGCGGCTGCGCAGGTCACCCTCCTCGTAGGCGCGCCGGGCCGCGTCGATGGAACGCACGCTGAGCTCCTCGCAGAAGACGTGCGCGGCGAACGTCACCACGCCGCACAGCGCCGACGTCGCCGCACCGCCGGCATGCACCAGCGCGATCGAGCCGCCGTCCGAGTGGCCGACCAGCACCGCCCTCTGCACGCGCGTGACGGCCAGCACCGCCGGCAGCACCGCGAGCGCCTCGTCGTGCATGTAGCTCAGTGGGCGGGGCAGGGGGCAGGGATCGGAGCGGCCGTAGCCGAGGCGCGAGTAGGCGAG
>JAACFL010000225.1 GCA_009937385.1 Gammaproteobacteria bacterium
TCGCAGGTGCCGCGTGCGGCGCGCGTGGCGCGCTCGCGCACCTTGAGGTTGGCATGCCAGAACCAGCCGAGCGCAGCGACGCCGAGCAGCCAGAACAGGGTCGTGTCGATGTACACGCTAACGATCTCGCGCGGGCGGCGACGCGACCACCTCGCGCAGCAGTGCCGTGGCGAAACAGCCCGCCGGCAGCTCGAAGGCGAGTTCCAGCACGTCGCCGTCCAGCGCCCAGGCCAGGTCGACGGCCCGCGCGCGCAGCGCGCGCCGGTCGGCCTCCAGCCCGAAGCGTTCCAGCCCTTCGCGCCATGCGGCGTACGGCGCCAGGCAGGCGCGTTCGTAGACTCCCGCCGGGCTGTCGCCGAGATCGCCGCCGCGTCCCCACAGCGGCCCGCTGGGATGGATCTCCAGTGCGGCGAGGCGTTCCGGCAACGCGGCATCGCCGGCCTCGGCGACGAAGAAGCTGCGCCGCCCGTCGAGGACCAGCGGCTCGCCGTCACGTGCCTGCTGCCAGCTGCCGTCGGCGATTCGCGCCCCGGCGACGGCGTTGAACAGCAGCGACCGCGCAGCCGACAGGTACAGGCCCCGCTTCTCGCGCCCGACCCGTCCGGCCGTCCCGTCGAACAGGCGCTGCGCGGCATTGAGGTTGCCCCCCTCGCGGCCGAAGCGCTGCGGCCCGAACAGGTTCGGGAAGCCGTGCCGCACGAGTCGGTCGACACGGGCGGTGAACTCCTGCACGTCGCCGGTGACGTCACGCACCCGGAGCTCGAAGCGGTTGGCGGACAGTGCGCCGCGGCGCAGCTTGCGGTTGTGGCGCACCGCCTCGAGCACCCGCACCCCCGGCTCGTCGAGCGCAGACCAGTCCGGCTCCGGACGTCCGGCAAGGCCGACGCTGAACCACTGGCGGGTCACCGCGAAGCGATCCTTCATCCCGGCGAAGCCGACATCGCGCCGCGCCACGCCGGCCAGGTCCGCGAGCCGAGCGGCGACCCAGCCGGTGTTGGCATCGCGCTTCTCGACGTGCAGCATGACGTGCTCCCCGGCACCGCTCGGCGCGAAGCCGAGCTGCTCATCGACGCGGAAATCCTCGGGGCTCGCGCGCAGGATGCCGTGCAGGGGCGGGCCACCCAGGGCATGGACGCGGGGCTGGCCGTCCGGCGCGAGGCCGGCACAGGCTTCGCTCGTCACCCGGTTACTCGTCCAGCAGCACCACCGCGAACGCGGCGATGCCCTCGCCACGCCCGGTGAAGCCCATGCGCTCGGTGGTGGTCGCCTTGAGATTGAGGCGCTCGACCGGCATGCCGAGGTCCCCCGCAAGCCGGGTGCGCATCGACTCGACGTGCGGTGCGAGCCTCGGGCGCTGCGCGACCACGGTCAGGTCGACCGAGCCCACTTCGAGGCGTCTTTCGGCGAGCTGGTCGCGTACCCGGCGCAGCAGCACGCGGCTGTCGATGCCGGCGAACGCCGGGTCGTCGTCGGGAAAGTGGCGGCCGATGTCGCCGAGGCCGGCGGCTCCGAGCAGCGCGTCGCACAGGGCGTGGATCACCACGTCGCCGTCCGAGTGCGCCTCGAGCCCCTGGTCGTGCGGCACCGTCACGCCGCCGAGCACCAGCGGCCGGCCGGTCGCGAAGCGGTGGGCGTCGAAGCCGTGGCCTACGCGCATCGCGCAGCCTCCCCGCGTGCGAGGTGCCAGGTGGCGAGGTCGAGATCCTCTGGCCGGGTGATCTTGAGGTTGTCGGCGTGCCCCTCCACCACGCGCACCACGTGGCCCGCGCGCTCCACCGCCATCGCCTCGTCGGTCACCTCGGGATGCGCGGCAAGCGCGGTGCGCAACAGGCCGAGGCGGAACATCTGCGGGGTCTGGGCGTGCCACAGGTCGTCGCGCGGTACGGTCTCGCTGACGTGACCGCCGGCGATGCGCTTGAGGGTATCGCGCACCGGGACCGCGAGCAGGCCACCCACCGGATCGTCGGCAAGTTCCGCGAGCAATCGATCGAGATCGCCACGGCGCAGGCACGGTCGAGCCGCGTCGTGCACCAGCACCCAGTCGGAGTCATCGGCCCTTCCGGTCAGCGCGGCCAGGCCGCTACGCACCGAGTCGGCACGCTCGTCGCCGCCATCGGCCACCGTGACCACGGCGCGCACGTCGGGGTCGATGCCACCCCAGTGCGGGTCCGCGGCAGCCAGCACCACGACGACGCCACTGATCGATGGATGGCCGACGAAACGGCGCAGCGTGTGCTCGAGCACCGGGACCCCGTCCAGCTCGAGGTACTGCTTGGGCCGTTCACCGCCCATGCGCGTGCCACTGCCGGCAGCCGGGATCACCACCCAGTGACGTCTCTTCGCGGCAGAACTCACCGCTCGGCCTCGACCGGAGGTGGTGGCGGCTCCTCGACGAGCTGGTAGAAGGTCTCGCCGCGCACCACCATGCCGAGTTCGCTGCGCGCGCGCTCCTCGATCGCCGCGAGCCCCTGGCGCAGGTCGGTCACCTCGGCCTCGAGCGCGGCGTTGCGCTCACGGAGTTCGGCGTTCTCCTGCTGCTGCACCGCGATCTCCTCGCGCAGCTGGCGCACCTCGAGCAGGCCGCCGTCGCCGAACCAGAGCTTGAACTGCAGCACCAGCAGCAACACCAGCAGCACCGCGATCAGTGCGCGCATGGCGGTGTCAGCGACGCACGGGTCGGTCGCGCGTCAACCGGCGAGCTGCGGAAAGGCCGCGCGCCCGGCGTAGCTCGCCGCGTCGCCGAGCTCCTCCTCGATGCGCAACAGCTGGTTGTACTTGGCAACGCGATCGGTGCGCGACAGCGAGCCGGTCTTGATCTGGGTCGCGCTGCTGGCGACGCTGAGATCGGCCAGCGTGGTGTCCTCGGTCTCGCCGGAGCGGTGCGAGATCACCGAGGTGTAGCCGGCCTCCGTCGCCATGCGGATCGCCTCGAGAGTCTCGGTCAACGTGCCGATCTGGTTGAGCTTGATCAGGATGGAGTTGGCGACCCCCTTGTCGATGCCCTCGCGCAGGATCGCCGGGTTGGTGACGAACAGGTCGTCGCCGACCAGTTGCACGCGTCCACCGAGGCGCTCGGTCAGCAGCTTCCAGCCGTCCCAGTCGCCCTCGTCCATGCCGTCCTCGATCGACAGGATCGGGTAGCGGTCGCAGAGGTCCGCGAGGTATTCGGCGAAGCCGGTGGCATCGAGATTGCGTCCTTCCGAGGCGAGGTCGTAGCGGCTGTCACGGTAGAACTCGGAACTGGCGACGTCGAGCCCGAGCCAGATCTGCTCGCCGAGTCGGTAGCCGGCGCGCTCGATCGCCTCGATGATCACCTCGAGCGCCGCCTCGTTGGAGGGCAGGTCGGGCGCGAAACCGCCCTCGTCGCCGACCCCGGTGTTGAGTCCGCGTCCCTGCAGCACCTTGCGCAGCGCATGGAACACCTCGGCGCCGTAGCGCACCGCCTCGCCGAGACTCGGCGCACCGACCGGCAGGATCATGAACTCCTGGATGTCGACGTTGTTGTCGGCGTGCGCACCACCGTTGATGATGTTCATCATCGGCACCGGCAGCTGGAACGGGCCGTCGCCGCCGAGATGGCGGAACAGCCCCTGCCCGCTCGAGGCCGCCCCGGCGTGCGCGGCACCGAGCGACACGGCGAGGATCGCGTTGGCACCGAGACGCCCCTTGTTCGGGGTGCCGT
>JAACFL010000226.1 GCA_009937385.1 Gammaproteobacteria bacterium
CCGCCGGCACGCAGCAACAACGAAGTCTTGCGCTCCGCGACCTCGCCGCCACCGACCACCAGGCAGCGCTGGCCGCGCAGGTCGAGAAAGATCGGAAGGAATTCCATGGTTTCGGTGGCGATCCGGCTGCGTGAAGAGTTCAACCTAGCGAGCCGCGACGACGGGCGGCAATACCGCTTTCGGGTTAGGGCCTTGCCAGCTTGTCGCTGCCGCCCATGTAGGGCTGCAGCGGTGCGGGGATGTGCACCGAGCCGTCGGCCTGCTGGAAGTTCTCGAGCACCGCCACCAGCGTGCGCCCGACCGCCAGGCCCGAACCGTTCAGGGTGTGCAGGAGTTCCGGCTTGCCGGTTTCCGGATTGCGCCAACGTGCACGCAGACGTCGCGCCTGGAACGCCTCGAAGTTGCTGCACGAGGAGATCTCGCGATAGGCCTGCTGGCCAGGCAGCCACACCTCGATGTCGTAGGTCTTGGCCGAGGAGAAGCCGAGGTCGCCGGTGCACAGCGTCACCACCCGGTACGGCAGCCCGAGCCGCTGCAACACCGTCTCGGCGTGGCCGGTCAGCGCCTCGAGCGCGGCGTAGGAGTCGGCCGGCGGCACCATCTGCACCAGCTCGACCTTCTCGAACTGATGCTGGCGGATGAGGCCCCGGGTGTCCTTGCCGTAGGAGCCCGCCTCGCTGCGGAAGCAAGGCGTATGACAGGCGTATTTCTGCGGCAGGTCCTCGGCGATCACGTCACGGACCAGGTTGGTCACCGGCACCTCGGCGGTCGGGATCAGGTAGAAAGGCGGGTCGGGTTCGCGGTCGACCCGGAACAGATCCTCCTCGAACTTCGGCAGCTGGCCGGTGCCGCGCAGGCTGTCCGCGTTGACCAGGTAGGGCACGTAGGTCTCGGCGTAGCCGTGCTCGGCGGTGTGCAGGTCGAGCATGAACTGCACCAGAGCGCGCTGCAGCCGCGCCAGCGCGCCGTGCATGACCGCGAAACGTGCGCCGGTCAGCTTGGCCGCGGCGTCGGTGTCGAGCAGCCCGAGCCCCTCCCCGAGGTCGACGTGGTCCCTGGCCTCGAAGTCGAAGGCCGGCGGCTCGCCCCAGCGTCGTGGGGGATGTTGGGGATGCCGAGCAAAAAGGTTTCCAGCTCGCCCTGCAGCGCGTCGAGCCGCGCGCTGGCGGCCTTGAGTTCGTCACCGAGCGAGCCGACCTCGGCAAGCAGTGGGGCGACGTCCTCGCCACGCGCCTTGGCCTGGCCGATCGCCTTGGAGCGCCGGTTGCGCTCCGCCTGCAGTTCCTCGGTGCGCACCTGCAGTTCACGGCGCTCGGCCTCGAGCGCACCGAATGCGTCCTCGTCGAACGTGAAGCCGCGCCGTGCGAGGCCGGCGACGACCCCGGGCAGGTCGTTGCGGAGACGTTTGGGGTCAAGCATCGCGGTCGGATTCCTGGGATGGGTTGGGAAGGTCGAGCTCGGCCGGCCAGGTCACGATCGGGCCCGGCGGCAGCCACTCGCGCACCTGGTCGAGTATCGCCCCGACCCGCTCCGGGGTATCGAAGAACTCGACCACCAGCGGCAGGTCGGCGACCAGGTCGACCAGGTGCGACGAGTGCACGTGGCCGGACGGGCCGAAACCGGCCACGGCGCGGAACACGGTCAGGCCGTGAACCCGCTCCTCGGTACGCAGGTGCTCGACGAGGCGATCGAGGTGCGCCTCGCGCTCGGTGAGGTAGACACGCGCAACGGTGATGGACATGCGCTTCACAGTGATCTCCCGATCCAGAGGCCCGCCCAGCAGGCGACGAGGCAGGTAAAGACGCTGGCGAGGACGTTGGCCAGGGCACGCCACGGCGCCCCCTCCTCGACCAGCACCAGGGTCTCGATGGCAAACGACGAGAAGGTGGTGAACGACCCGAGCAAGCCGACCAGCAGCGCCAGCCGCCACTCGGGGCCGAGCGCCGAGCGCTCGAGCAGCAGCACGTAGAGCACCCCCATCGCCAGGCTGCCGGTGACGTTGACGGTCAGCGTGCCGTAAGGGAAGCCACGTCCGAGCAGGCCGTGCACGCCGAGCGACATGCCGTAGCGCAGCAGCGCACCCAGCGCCCCGCCGGCGGCGATCGCGAGCAGCTGGGTCACGCGCCCTCCTCCCCGTCGCGTGCCGCGCGATCGCGACGACGCAGCTCCGCGAGCTTGTCGCCGATCTGCTTCTCGAGCCCGCGTGGCACCGGACGGTAGTACTGCGTCGCCTGCATCATTTCGGGAAAGTAGCTCTCGCCGGCCGCGTAGCCGTCCGGCTCGTCGTGGGCATAGCGGTACTTCCTCCCGTAGCCGAGCTCCTTCATCAGCTTGGTCGGCGCATTGCGCAGGTGCAGCGGCACCTCGAGCGAACCGAGGTTCTCGGCATCGCGCCGTGCCGCCCCGAACGCGGTGTAGACCGCGTTGCTCTTCGCCGCACAGGCCAGGTAGGCGATCGCCTGGGCCAGCGCCAGCTCACCCTCGGGAGTGCCGAGGCGCTCGACCACGTCCCAGGCGTCGAGGGCGATGGTCAGCGCGCGCGGGTCGGCGTTGCCGATGTCCTCGCTGGCCATGCGCACCGTGCGCCGTGCTATGTAGAGTGGGTCGCAGCCGCCGTCGAGCATGCGCGCCAGCCAGTAGAGCGCGGCGTCGGGCGACGTGCCACGCACCGCCTTGTGCAGGGCGGAGATCTGGTCGTAGAACGCCTCGCCCCCCTTGTCGAAGCGGCGCAGCGATGCACCCCCGGCCACCTCGCCGAGCAGGGCGTCGTCGATGGTGCCGCCTTCACCGGCGAGGTCGGCCATGATCTCGAGCAGGTTCAGCGCGCGCCTGGCGTCGCCGTCGGCCAGCTCGGCGAGGCGTGCGCGCACGTCGTCGGCCATCTCGAGCCGCAGGCTGCCGAGACCACGTTCGCTGTCGGCCAGTGCACGCTCGACGACCCCGCGCACGTCTTCTGCTTCGAGCGCCTTGAGCACGTAGGTGCGGGCCCGCGACAGCAGCGCGTTGTTCAGCTCGAACGACGGGTTCTCGGTGGTCGCGCCGATGAAGATGAAGGTGCCGTCCTCGACGTGCGGCAGGAAGGCGTCCTGCTGCGACTTGTTGAAGCGGTGCACCTCGTCGACGAACAGCAGCGTCGCGCGACCGTCGGCGGCGCGCGTCGCCCGCGCGGCATCGACCGCGGCACGAATCTCCTTGACCCCGGAGAGCACCGCCGAGATCTGCAGGAAACGGGCATTGCAGTAGCTCGCCACGAGCTTGGCGAGCGTGGTCTTGCCGGTCCCCGGCGGGCCCCACAGCACCATCGAGTGCAGGCGCCCCGACTCGATGGCCCGGCGCAGCGGCTTGTCCGTCCCGACCAGGTGCGCCTGGCCGGCGAACTCCTCCAGGGTCGCCGGGCGCATGCGGTCGGCCAGCGGCCGGGTGTCGGGAGCGGCGTCATGCCCCGGAGACGCCTCCTCCGGCTGGACGAACAGGCTGCCCTGGTCCGGGTCACTCGCCAAGGACATCGACCCCGGATGGCGGCTGGAACACAAAAATACTCGAATCTATATCAGAATTAACTTTCAACTCATTGAATTTTATATTTGTTGTAAACCCCAGATTGTCCTGCATCTGCATGCCGGCCAGGCGCCCATCGGTGAAGCCGAAACGCACCTGTATGAACTCCTCGTCGCTACCGAGCGGCCGCACCTCGACCCAGTCCATGCCGTCCCGGTCCGGCCCGGTCTCGATCACGCTGAAATGGGCATCGAGATCGAGCCCGCCGCTCAACAGCCGGGCCGGCGAATTGCCCAGTGCCTCCGCCTGGGGGCGAACCGTGGCCTGCGCGAGATCGGGGTCGTAGATCCACAACCGGTCACCGTCGGCCAGGATGAGCTGCTCGTAAGGGGTCTCGTAATCCCAGCGGAAGCGGCCTGGGCGCTCCAGGCGCAGGCGCCCGGTGGCGCGCTCGGGCGCCGCACCCTGCTCACCGACGCGCTCCTGGACGAACGGTCCGTCGAGGGTGCGTGTCTGTTCGAGGAACGCACGCAGCTGGGCGCCGGCCTCGGCGGCCAGGCCCGCGACCGGCAGCAGCAGACACAGCAGGGCTGGCAGCAGGCGCCGCACGGCTACGCCTTCGGCGGTGGCGGCACGAGCACCTCGCGCTGGCCGTTGGCCTCCAGCGGACCGACCACGCCGGCCTGCTCCATGGCCTCGACCATGCGCGCGGCGCGGTTGTAGCCGACTTTCAGGCGCCGCTGGATGCCGGAGACCGACGCGCGGCGCGATTCGGCGACGATCGCCACCGCCTCGTCGTAGAGCGGGTCGCTCTCGGCATCGGCGCCGTTGCCACCAGCACCGCTCTCACCCGGGAGTCCCGGCACCTCGACGCTGCCGTCGGTGATGCTGTCGACGTAGACCGGCTCGCCGAGGGTGCGCAGGTGGCGCACCACCTTGTGCACCTCGTCGTCGGCGACGAACGCGCCGTGCACGCGGTGCGGGATGCCGCTCCCCGGCGGCAGGTAGAGCATGTCGCCCTGGCCGAGCAGCTGCTCGGCGCCCTGCTGGTCGAGGATGGTGCGCGAATCGACCCGCGACGAGACCTGGAACGCGATGCGCGACGGGATGTTGGCCTTGATCAG
>JAACFL010000042.1 GCA_009937385.1 Gammaproteobacteria bacterium
CCTCGAGGTCGATGCGCGTGGCCGGGCAGGCGGCTTGCGCGATTTGCGTTGCAAGCAGCAGGCAAACGAAAAGGGCGCCCCGTGGGCGCCCTTGTATCGGTCGGCCTGGTGCCGAACTCACTGCTTCTGCATGCCGTACCTGCGGCGGAAGCGCTCGACGCGGCCGCCGGTGTCGGTGATCTTCTGCTTGCCGGTGTAGAAGGGGTGGCACGCCGAGCAAACCTCGATGTGAACTTCCTTCTCCGCAGTAGACCGCGTCACGAAGCTGTTACCACAGCTGCATGTCACCGTAACTTCCTGATAATCAGGATGAATTCCAGCTTTCATCTCGAAACCTCGCGCTACCGGCCGGTCGTGTACCTGGCCGACGGGATCGCGAATGGTATAGGAATCACGGCCACGTCACAAGCACGCGCGGCGCGGTGTACAATGCCGGCCCGCTGAACCGGTCGCGACCTGGCACCATGTCCCGGACTCCTCACCCTCCCGGCCCCTCGAATGCGACCGACGTCGCTCCGGCGGTCGGATTTGTCAGCCTTGGCTGCCCGAAAGCACTGGTCGACTCCGAGCAGATCCTGACCCGCCTGCGCGGTGACGGCTACCGCGTGGTGCCGACCTATGCCGAGGCCGACCTGGTGGTGGTCAATACCTGTGGGTTCATCGACGCGGCCGTCGAGGAGTCGCTCGAGGCCATCGGGGAGGCGCTCGACGAGAACGGCCGGGTCATCGTTACCGGCTGCCTCGGCAGCCGCGCCGAACGGGTGCGCGCGACCCACCCCGCGGTACTCGAGGTGACCGGGCCTCATGCCGATGACGCCGTCATGGCCGCGGTGCACCGCCACCTGCCGCTGCCCCGTGCTCCGGGCACCCTGCCGCCGCAGGGCATCCGCCTGACGCCATCGCACTATGCCTACCTGAAGATCGCCGAGGGCTGCAATCACCGCTGCACGTTCTGCGTGATCCCCGCGCTGCGCGGAGATCTCGTCAGTCGCGATCCGGGCGCGGTGCTCGACGAGGCGCGCCTGCTGGTCGACAACGGCGTACGCGAACTGCTGGTGGTGGCCCAGGACAGCGTCGCCTACGGTGTCGACCTGCGCTACCGGCACGGCTTCTGGGGCGGCACCCCGCTGCGCGCCAAGCTCACCGACCTGGTCGACCAGCTCGCGACGCTCGACGCCTGGCTGCGCCTGCACTACGTCTATCCGTATCCGCAGGTTGATGCGCTGGTCGAGCGCATGGCCGACGGGCGACTGCTGCCCTACCTCGACGCCCCGCTGCAGCACGCCAGCCGCAAGGTGCTCAAGGCGATGCGCCGTCCCGGCGACCGGGACGGCATGCTGGAACGCATCCAGCGTTGGCGCGCGACCTGCCCCGACCTGACGCTGCGCAGCACCTTCATCGTCGGCTTCCCCGGCGAGACCGAGGCCGACTTCGCCGAGCTGCTCGATTTCCTCGCCGAGGCGGAACTCGACCGGGTCGGCTGTTTCACCTACTCGCCGGTCGAGGGCGCGGCCGCGAACGCGCTGCCTGATCCGGTTCCGGAGGAGCTGAAGCTGGAACGCCAGCAACGCCTGATGGAGCAGCAGGCGACGATTTCATCCCAACGCCCGACCACGTCGAGCAGGAGGTCGCGGTCGCACGCAGCCGTGGCGACGCGCCCGAGATCGATGGCCAGGTTTTCGTCGCCGACGCTGGCGACCTGCGCCCAGGCCAGGTCGTCGACGTGCGCATCACGGCCACCGACGTACACGATCTGCACGCAGAACGGGTCGACGGCAGCGCCTGAGAACCCCTAGCGCTCGGGCAGGAATTGCGCGAGCAGGGTGTCCAGAAGTTCCCAGCCGCGCGTGCTGGCCCGCACGCGATCCCCGTCGATGTCGAGCAGGCCCAGCTCCTGGGCATGCATCGCGGCCGACTGCTGGGTCGCCCATGCCACACCGGTACGCGCCTCGAACAGCGGGATCGCGAAGCCCTCGCGCAGGCGCAGCGCGTTGAGCAGGAACTCCATCGCCGCGTCGCCGGAATCGAGCGTCAGCGTCTCGGCGACCGCGGCCTCGCTTCCGGCCGCGGCCATGTAACGGCCCGGGTTGGCCACCTTAGTCCGGCGCCGGATGCCCCCCGTGTCGCTGAGCTTGGCATGCGCTCCGGCACCCAGACCGAGGTAATCGCCGAACCCCCAGTAGTGGACGTTGTGACGCGAATGACGCCCCGGCAGGGCGAGCGCCGAGACCTCGTAATGGACGAAGCCCGCGCTTTCGAGGCGCTCACGGCACGCCACCTGTTGCGCGACGACCGCCGCATCGGCGGGCAGGACCGGTGGGCGGCGTGCGAAGGCGGTGCCCGGCTCCAGCGTCAGCTGGTAGTGGGAGAGGTGGGTCGGCTGCTGCCTGGTCTGCCCGGGCAGGCCCACCATCAGGTCGAGATTCAGCTCCTCGATTCCGGCCTCGTGCACCGCCAACGCGGTCGCGCGGGCCTGGTCGGCGTCATGGATGCGGCCGAGCGTGGCCAGGTGCCTGGCGGCGAAGCTCTGCACCCCGACCGAGACGCGGTTGACGCCGGCGTCACGCACCGCGGTGAAATAACCCTCCCGCAGCGTGCCGGGGTTGGCCTCGAGCGTAACCTCGGCATCCCCGGCCAGGGTAAGGCGCCCCCTGATGCCGTCGAGCAGGCGCATGAGCGCCATCGGCGAGAAGAGGCTCGGTGTGCCGCCACCGAGGTAGACGCTCTCGATCCTGCGTCCGGCGACCGCCGGCAGATCGAGATCCAGGTCGGCGAGCAGGGCGTCGACATAGGCCCGTTCTGGAATCTCACCGACCGGAACGTGCGAGTTGAAGTCGCAGTACGGACACTTGCGCACGCACCAGGGCAGGTGGACGTAGAGCGACAGCGTCGGCAGCTCGGCTGGCACCGCCGGGGCGGCATGCCATGCGGTCACCACCGGTGACCTGGCCACCGGGAGTTCAGCCGCGCGCGGCCAGCCGGTCGACCAGCTGGCGCAGCGCCTGGCCACGATGGCTGCGGCGGTTCTTCTCCTGCGGCGGCAACTCGGCCGAGGTCCTGTCGAGTTCCGGCACCAGGAACAGCGGGTCGTAGCCGAACCCGTTGTCACCGCGTGGCGCATCCAGCAGCAGGCCACGCCAGGTGCCCTGACAGATGAGAGGCACCGGGTCGTTGGCGTGGCGCAGGTAGACCAGCGCGCAGATGAAGGCGGCGCCGCGCTCTGCCGGGGGCACGCCACGCATCTTCTCGAGCAGGCGGGCGTTGTTGGCCGCGTCGTCGGCACCGGGCCCGGCGTACCTGGCCGAGTAGATTCCGGGCTCACCGTCGAGGGCATCGACCGCGAGCCCCGAGTCGTCGGCGATGGCCGGCAACCCGGTGTGAAGCGCGGCATTGCGCGCCTTGAGCAGCGCGTTCTCGACGAAGGTCGGCGCCGTCTCCTCGGCCTCGGGCACGTCGAACTCGTTCTGCGCCAGGACTTCAAGACCGCTGTCGGCCAGGAGCTGGCCGAATTCGCGCGCCTTGCCTGCGTTGTTGCTGGCCAGCACCACGCGATGCCCAGGCGTCATCTCACTGCTCCAGCGCGGCACGCTGCCGTTCGAGAAGCTGGCGGATGCCGTGCCAGGCAAGATCGGTCATCGCCTGCAACTCCTCGCCGCGGAAGGCGTGTCCCTCGGCGGTGCCCTGCAGCTCGATGTAATGGCCGCCCTCGTTCATCACCACGTTCATGTCGGTCTCGGCCTCGGAGTCCTCGGCGTAATCGAGGTCGAGCACCGGCGTACCGCGGTAGATGCCGACCGAGACCGCGGCGACCTGGCCATGCAGCGGTTCGCCCGCGAGCCGCCCCGCATCGCGCAGCGAGGCGATGGCATCGGCCAGAGCGACCCACGCGCCACTGATCGCCGCGGTGCGCGTGCCGCCGTCGGCCTGCAACACGTCGCAGTCGAGAGTGATGGTGTTCTCGCCCAGCGCGCGGCGGTCGACCACCGCCCGCAGGCTACGCCCGATCAGGCGCTGGATCTCGAGGGTGCGCCCGCCCTGCTTGCCGCGCGCCGCCTCGCGTGGGCTGCGTGTGTGGGTCGCGCGCGGCAGCATGCCGTACTCGGCGGTGACCCAGCCCTCGCCACTGCCACGCAGGAACGGTGGAACCCGGCCAGCCTCTACGCTGGCGGTGCATAGCACGCGGGTGTCGCCAAACTCCGCGAGCACCGAACCTTCCGCATGGGCGGTGAACTGGCGCGTAAAGCGCACTGCCCGCAACTCGTCGGTTGCGCGCTTACTGGGTCGCATCGTCTGGCACTCCGGGGGTTGATATAGAATGCCGCGGATTATACCGTCGCCACTCCCGCCGCACCCGAGACCCGCCGATGATCCACAGCATGACCGCATTCGCGCGCCTCGAGGAGCGGCACTCCGCGGGCACCCTCTGCTGGGAATTGCGCACCGTCAACCACCGCTATCTCGAGGTCTCACCTCGACTGCCCGACGAGTTCCGTGTGCTCGAGGGCAAGCTGCGCGAGCGCGCGGCCGGGGCACTCCGGCGTGGCAAGCTGGACTGCCAGCTGCGTTTCCAGCCGGCGCCGGCGAGCGACACCGAGCTGGTGGTCGACGACGCGCTCGCGGCGCGGGTCCTCACGGCGGCCGGCGGCCTCGCGGGCCGCATGGAAAACCCCGCGCGCATCGACCCGTTCGACGTGCTGCGCTGGCCCGGTGTGCTCAGCGTACCGGAGATCGACTACGGGCCGGTTCGCGAAGCGGCGCTGGATCTGTTCGAGCGCGGGCTCGCCGATCTCGGCACCACCCGCGCACGCGAGGGCGCGCGCCTCGCCGACATGATCCTCGAGCGCTGCGCCGGGATCGAGGTGCTGGTCACGACCGCCGCCAACCGGCTTCCGGAGGTGCTCGCGCACCATCGCCAGCGGCTCACCGACAAGCTCGCGGAGCTGCGTGCCGAGCTCGACCAGGACCGTCTCGAACAGGAGATGGCGCTGCTCGCGAACAAGCTCGACGTGGCCGAGGAACTCGACCGCCTCAAGGCCCACCTCGCCGAGGTGCGCGACGTGCTGCAGCGCGACGAGGCGGTCGGCCGGCGCCTCGATTTCCTGATGCAGGAACTCAACCGCGAGGCCAACACGCTCGGTTCGAAGTCGGCGGACGTCGCGACCACACGCGTCTCGGTCGACCTCAAGGTGCTGATCGAGCAGATGCGCGAACAGGTCCAGAACATCGAATGAACGGCACGCTCTACGTCGTCTCCGCCCCTTCCGGCGCCGGCAAGACCAGCCTGCTCAAGGCGCTCACCGGTAGCGACCCGCTGATCGGCGTCGCCGTATCGCACACCACGCGCGCGCCGCGTCCCGGGGAGCAGGACGGTGTGCACTACCACTTCGTCGACGACGCCGCGTTCGACGCAATGATCGCCGAAGGGGTGTTTCTCGAGCACGCCGAGGTGCACGGCAACCGCTACGGCACCTCGCAAATGGCCGTGACCGCGGTGCTGGAGACCGGTCGGGACCTGGTCCTGGAGATCGACTGGCAAGGCGCACGCCAGGTGCGTGCGGCGATGTTCCAGGCGACATCGATCTTCATCCTCCCGCCCAGCCAGACAGAACTCGAGGCACGCCTCCGCGCACGGGCCCAGGACAGCGACGAGGTGATCGCCCATCGCGTGGCCGCCGCACTCGAGGAGATGGAACACCACGCCGAATACGACTTCCTGGTGATCAACGAACGCTTCGACGAGGCCCTCGCGGACCTGGCTGCCATCTTCCGCGCCGGTCGGCTGAGCGCTGCCAGCCAGGCCGAGCGGCACCGCGAGCTGCTCGAACAGTTGTTGGCAACCCACTGATTCTGTAAACTGAATTTGCAGATTTTGCACACCTGAAAACAGAGTGATGATGACATGGCACGCGTAACGGTCGAAGACTGCCTGAAGATGATCCCCAACCGCTTCGAGCTCGTGCTCAGCGCCACCAAGCGCGCACGGCAGCTCACGGTGACCGGCGCCGAGCCGCACGTTCCGTGGCAGAACGACAAGCCGACCGTCGTCGCGCTGCGCGAGATTGCCGACGGCCATGTGACCACCGACATCCTCTTCGAGGTGACCGCGCAGGAGCACGCCGAGGAATCCCAGGTCTCCGAAGAGGAGTTGCTGCAGGAGCAGCCCTGAGGGCGCGACCGTGCGCGGTGCGCCGCACCGCAGCGACGCCGGCATGGCTCCACAGCCTCTGCCCAGCACCGATACCCAGGCGCCGCCCATCGACGGCGCCACGGCATTGCCCCAGGGTGACCCGGGCACGCCGGCCCCCGAGCACGACCTCGCCGCGCTGTTCCGCCTGAGCAACCTCAGCGACCTGCTCGAGACCTACCTCGAGCGCCCCCAGCTCGACATCGTGCACCGTGCCTACCTGTTCGGGGCCCGGGCGCACAGCGGCCAGCTGCGCAAGACCGGCGAGTCCTACATCTGCCACCCGCTCGACGTCGCGCACATGCTCGCCGAGATGCACCTCGACGTCGACAGCATCGTCGCGGCGCTGCTGCACGATGTCATCGAAGACACCCGCGTCACCAAGAAGGAACTCGCCGCAGAGTTCGGTGACGAAGTCGCGGAACTCGTCGACGGGGTCAGCAAGCTCACCAAGATGGAGCTCGAGAACCCCGACGAGGCGCAGGCCGAGAACTTCCGCAAGATGATGATGGCGATGGTGCGCGACCTGCGCGTCATCCTCATCAAGCTCGCCGACCGGCTGCACAACATGCGCACGCTGTCGGTGATGGCCCCGGCCAAGCGTCGCCGCATCGCCCGTGAGACGCTCGACATCTACGTGCCGATCGCCAACCGCCTGGGCATGAACACCATCCGCCTCGAGCTCGAGGACCTCGGCTTCGCTGCGCTCTACCCGATGCGCTACCGGGTGATCCAGGACGCGGTGCGCAAGGCGCGCGGCAACCGCCGCGAGGTGATGCAGCGTCTCGAGACGGCCATCAAGGAGCGCCTGCGCCACGAGGAGCTCAACGCGCGCGTGGTGGGACGCGAGAAGCACCTCTACAGCATCTACCGCAAGATGACCACCAAGGGGCTTTCGCTCGCCGAGGTGCTCGACGTCTATGCCATCCGCATCATCGTCGAGGGGGTCGAGACCTGCTACCGCGTGCTCGGCATCGTCCACAACCTGTTCAAGCCACTTCCGGGCAAGTTCAAGGACTACATCGCGATCCCCAAGTCGAACGGCTACCAGTCGCTGCACACCGTGCTGTTCGGCCCGCCCGGCGTGCCGATAGAAATCCAGATCCGCACCGAGGACATGAACAAGGTCGCCGAGGCGGGTGTCGCCGCGCACTGGCTCTACAAGTCGAGTCGCGACACCGGCAACACGGCCCACGCGCGTGCCAGGGAGTGGCTGCAGAGCCTGCTCGAGATGCAGCGCGCCAGCGGCGACCCGGTCGAGTTCCTCGAGAACGTCAAGATCGACCTGTTCCCCGACGAGGTCTACGTGTTCACGCCGAAGGGCCAGATCATGGAGCTGCCGCGCGGCGCGACCGCGGTCGACTTCGCCTACGCCGTGCACTCGGACATCGGCAACAGCTGCGCCGCGGTCAAGATCAACCGGCGCATGATGCCCCTGTCCACGCCACTGCAGAACGGCCAGACCATCGAGATCATCACCTCGCCGGTCGGGCGCCCGAACCCGGCCTGGCTGAACTTCGTGGTCACCGCCAAGGCGCGCTCGAGCATCCGCAACTTCCTCAAGAACCTGACCCGCGAGGACGCGGTCCAGCTCGGCCGCTATCTGCTCGAACGCGCCCTCGGTGACCTCGGCAGCAACCTCGGGCAGATCGACGCCGCGACCATGACCGAGGCATTGGCCGAATTTCGCGTCGGGACTCTCGATGCGCTGTGCGAGCAGATCGGCCTCGGCCAGCGACCCGCCGTGCTCGTCGCGCGGCGCCTGCATCCCGAGGGCGAGGCCGCGCGCGAAGCGTCCTCCCCCGCTGAGTCACGATCCGACGAGGAGTCGACTCCGCTCAGCATCAAGGGGAGCGAAGGCACCGTGATCAGCTTCGCCAAGTGCTGCCACCCGCTGCCCGGCGACCGGATCCTGGGTTTCCTGACCGCCGGGCGCGGCCTGGTCATCCACAACCAGCAGTGCCGGAACGTCGCGGAGTTCCGCAAGAAGCCGGACAAGTGGGTCCAGGTCGAATGGGCATCCGGTCTGGCCGAGCAGTTCGCCACCGAGATCCACGTCGAGATCAACAACCAGCGCGGCGCGCTGGCAACCGTCGCGGCGGCGATCTCCGAGCTCGAATCGAACATCGAGGACGTCAAGACCAAGGAACGCGACGGCCTGCACACCACGTTGCAGTTCGTGCTGATGGTCCGCGATCGCGTTCACCTCGCACGCATCCTGCGCCGGCTGCGTGCGATCCCCTCGGTGCACCGCATAGCACGAGTCTGATCCCGGAAAACCGCCACTCACCTGGAGTATCCCCATGCACGGCAAACCCATCCAGACCGACCGGGCTCCCGCGGCGATCGGCACCTACTCACAGGCCGTGCGCTGCGGGCGCACCGTCTACCTGTCGGGACAGATCCCGCTGGATCCAGAAACGATGGAGATGGTCGATGGTGACTTCGCGGCACACACCCGGCGCGTGTTCGACAACCTCGCGGCCGTCGCCGAGGCCACCGGGGGGTCGCTCAGCGACGTGGTCAAGCTGACCATCTACCTCACCGACCTCGGCAACTTCCCGGTGGTCAACGAGGTCATGGCCGAATACTTCAGCGAGCCCTACCCGGCGCGTGCAGCGATCGGAGTGGCCGCGCTGCCCAAGGGTGCGGTGGTCGAGGCCGAGGGCATTCTCCACCTCGACGAGAGCTAGAACCCACGCTTCACGAAGCGGGCCGGGCCCGCGGCACGTTACTTCTTCTTACGCTTGCCGCTTTTCTTGCGCTTGCCATTCTTACGTCCCTTGCCGCCGACGCTTTTCTTATTCTTACCCGCTTTTTTCTTATCCTTGTTCTTGTCCTTTTTCTTGTCCTTGGTCTTCTTCTTCACCTTCTTGCCCTTGCCCGGCTTCGCGGACTTGCCGCCAGGCCGCGCAGCCGCCTCGGCACGCCCCTCGACCAGGCTGCGTGCGGAACGCAGCGTGGCGGCGGCGCGCACCGGCCCGAAGCCCGGGACCTTGACGAGATCCTCGACCACGCTCGCCGCAAGCTGATCCGCGCTGGTGAAACCGTGCTCGGCCAGCACGGCAGCCGCGGCAGGCCCGATGCCGCTCACCGATGTCAGCGATGTTTCCATGAACCCTCCCTCCTCGATTTCGTGGACATCAGCTCAGTATAGACGTATGGAAACGGGCTGATCGTGGCCGACAAAAATAAGGCGGGACGATCTGGATGACCGCCCCGCCTTGATCTCGAAATGGGTCGCGCACCTCAGGCGGCGTACTCCTCCATCTCGAAGTCGTCCTTGCCGACGCCGCACTCCGGGCATTCCCAATCGTCGGGGATGTCCTCCCAGCGGGTGCCGGCGGCGATGCCCTCCTCGGGCAGGCCGTCGGCTTCGTCATAGATGAATCCACATACCACGCAACGCCAAACCTTCATGCTCAGAAACTCCCTGCTCGGGTTGTCGATGATCCCGGGCTTGCCGGAATAATGCCTGACTAAAATAGTAAAGTATTGCCGCGAGCAGGGTCAAGTCGCGGCCACGTGCAGATCAGTCGGGGGTGTACCCGAGGTTCGGTGCCAGCCAGCGCTCGGCGGTGGCGAGGTCGAAACCCTTCCGACGCGCGTAATCCTCGACCTGGTCACGGGCGATCTTGCCAACCGTGAAATAGCGCGCGTCGGGGTGGGCGAAGTAGAAACCGCTCACCGACGAAGCGGGGTCCATCGCGAAGCTTTCGGTCAGCGAGATGCCGGCGTTCTTCTCCGCGTCGAGCAGCCGCCAGAGCTCGCCCTTCTCGGTGTGCTCTGGACAGGCCGGGTAGCCCGGTGCCGGGCGAATCCCGCGGTAGCGCTCCTGGATCAGGTCGTCGTTGCCGAGCGCCTCGTCGGCGGCGTAGCCCCAGAACTCGCGGCGTACCCTGGCATGCAGGTGCTCGGCGAGCGCCTCGGCGAGTCGATCGGCCAGCGCCTTGAGCAGGATGGCGTGGTAGTCGTCGTGCTCGGCTTCGAAGGCCGCGGCGCGTTCCGCGACCTCGGCACCCGAGGTGACCGCGAACGCGCCAAGGTAGTCCGGCGTCCCCACGGGGCCCACGAAGTCGGCGAGGCAGAGGTTCGGCTGACCGGTACGACGCTGCGTCTGCTGGCGCAGGAAATGGAAGCGCGCCAGGGGCTCGTCGCGCTGCTCGCCGCGCCAGACGATGACGTCATCGCCGTCACGGTTGGCCGGGAACAGCCCGCACACCGCGTGCGGCGTCAACCAGCGCTCGGCGACGATGCGCTCGAGCATCGCGTGTGCGTCCTCGAACAGGCTGCGCGCTATCGCGCCCTTTTCCGGGTCGTCGAGGATCGCCGGATAGCGACCGCCGAGTTCCCAGGTCAGGAAGAAGGGCGTCCAGTCGATGCAGTCGACGAGGGCCGCGAGCTCGATGTCGTCGACCACGTGCACGCCGCTGAGCCGCGGTGGTGACGGCGCATGTTTCGTCCAGTCGACCTGCAGTGCGTTGGCCCGGGCCTTGACGAGGGGCAACTGCGTGGTGCCGCGCTGGCGCTCGGCGAAGCCCTCGCGCACGGTGACGTAGTCGGCCCGGATCCCGGCGCTGTAGGCCTCGCGCTGCGTCGGGCTGAGCAGCTTCTGCACCACGCCCACCGCGCGCGAGGCGTCCTTGACCCAGACCGTCGGTGCGTTGGCGTACTCCGGCTCGATCTTGACCGCGGTGTGCGCTTTCGAGGTCGTCGCACCGCCGATCAGCAGCGGCACGTCGAGCTCGCGGCGCTGCATCTCCTTCGCGATCTGCGCCATCTCGACCAGCGACGGCGTGATCAGCCCTGACAGGCCAATGATGTCCGCTTTCTCCTCCACGGCCCGCGCGAGGATCGTGTCGGCCGGCACCATGACGCCGAGGTCGATCACCTCGTAGCTGTTGCACTGCAGGACGACGCCGACGATGTTCTTGCCGATGTCGTGCACGTCGCCCTTGACCGTCGCCAGCAGCACGCGTCCCTGCGAGGTGACCCCGTCGGCCCGGTCCGCGGCGAGGTAGGGCTCGAGGTAAGCGACCGCCTTCTTCATCACCCGCGCGCTCTTGACCACCTGGGGCAGGAACAGCTTCCCGGCGCCGAACAGGTCGCCGACGGTATTCATTCCGGCCATCAGCGGCCCCTCGATCACCTCGATGGGAGTGCCGAACGCCTGGCGCGCCTCCTCGGTATCACCCTCGATGTAGGCATCGATGCCGTGCACCAGCGCGTGCTCGAGCCGCTCGGCGACCGGCGCCTCTCTCCAGGCCGGATCCTCGCCGCGCACCTCGGCCCCCGACTCGCGGTAGCGGTCGGCGACCTCGAGCAGTCGCTCGGTCCCGTCGGCGCGCCGGTTCAGGACGACATCCTCGACCCGCTCGCGCAGCTCTTCGGGCAAATCGTCGTAGACCGCCAGCTGGCCGGCGTTGACGATGCCCATGTCGAGCCCGGCGCGGATCGCGTGGTAGAGGAACACCACGTGGATCGCCTCGCGTACCGGGTTGTTGCCGCGGAACGAGAACGACACGTTGGAGACGCCGCCGGAGCAGAGCGCGTGTGGCAGATCGTGCTTGATCGCGCGCACCGCCTCGATGAAGTCGACCGCGTAGGTGTCGTGCTCCTCGATGCCGGTGGCGATGGCGAAGATGTTGGGGTCGAAAATGATGTCCTGCGGCGGGAAGCCAGCCTCACCCGTCAGCAGCCGGTAGGCGCGGGTGCAGATGGCCAGTTTTCTCTCGAACGTGTCGGCCTGGCCCTCTTCGTCGAACGCCATGACCACCACCGCCGCGCCGTAGCGACGCACCTGGCGGGCGCGCTCGAGAAACGCCGCCTCGCCCTCCTTGAGGCTGATCGAGTTGACCACCCCCTTGCCCTGGATGCACTTGAGCCCCGCCTCGATCACCGCCCAGTCGGAGGAGTCGATCATCACCGGCACGCGCGCGATGTCCGGCTCTCCGGCGATGAGGTTCAGGAACGTGGTCATCGCCTGCGGACCGTCGAGCAGCGCTTCGTCCATGTTGACGTCGATGACCTGCGCGCCGTTGGCGACCTGCTCGCTGGCGACCTCGAGTGCGGTCGCGTAGTCACCCTCCATGACCAACCGCTTGAAGCGTGCCGAGCCGGTGACGTTGGTGCGCTCGCCAACATTGACGAACAGGCTGTCGCTGGCGATCTCCAGCGGCTCGAGCCCGCTCAGCCGGCAGGCGGGCCGGATCTCCGGCAGCCTTCGCGGTGCGTGCGGCGCGACCGCCTCGGCGATCGCGCTGATGTGCTCGGGAGTGGTTCCGCAGCAGCCACCCACCAGGTTGACGATTCCGGCTTCGGCCCAGCGGCCGATCTCCGCGGCCATCGCCTCGGGCGTCTCGTCGTAACCGCCGAAGGCGTTGGGCAGGCCGGCGTTGGGGTAGACGCTGACGTGCGTGTCGGCGATGCGCGCGAGCTCCTCGACGTGGACACGCAGCTGGTCGGGGCCGAGCGCGCAGTTGAAGCCGACGCTGAGCGGCTCGGCGTGGCTGACCGCGTGCCAGAACGCCGCGGCGGTCTGCCCGGTCAGCGTGCGCCCGCTGGCGTCGGTGATGGTGCCGGAGATCATCACCGGCCAGCGCCGGCCCCGCGCCTCGAACAGCTCGAGCAGCGCGTAGATCGCCGCCTTGGCGTTGAGGGTGTCGAAGATGGTCTCGACCAGCAGCAGGTCCGAACCGCCCTCGATCAGCCCGGTCGCCGCCTCGCGGTAGGCCGCGACCAGCTGGTCGAAGGTGACGTTGCGCTTGCCTGGATCGTCGACGTCGGGCGAGATCGACGCGGTGCGGTTGGTCGGGCCCAGGGTGCCCGCGACCAGGCGCGGGCGGTCCGGGGTCGCCTTCATCGCTGCATCGGCCGCCTCGCGGGCCAGCCGTGCCGATTCGTGGTTGAGCTCGCGCACCACCGACTCGAGGCCGTAGTCGGCCTGCGAGATCGCGTTGGCGTTGAAGGTGTTGGTCTCGACGATGTCGGCACCCGCCGCGAGGTAGGCCGCGTGGATGTCGCGGATGATCTCGGGCTGGGTCAGCGTCAGCAGGTCATTGTTGCCCTTCAGGTCCGAAGGGTGGTCGGCGAAGCGCGCGCCCCGGTAATCGGCCTCGTCGAGCTCGTGGCGCTGGATCATGGTGCCCATCGCGCCATCGATGACCAGGATGCGACGGGCGAGGAGATCGGCAGGGGACATGGATACGGGGCCTGGGTCGGGCAGGGCGGGCGATTCTAGCACGTGGCCTAGCGCGGGGATCGCTAGCGCGGGGCGGTCAGCGATGCCCCGGCGTAGCCGGTCAACTCTGCGTAGCCACGTCCGGCAACGCTGCCGGAGACCGCGACCGCGCCTTCCCAGTAGCGAACCGCAAGGCGCAGTTCCTGGTCGGCCAGCAGCGGCCTGACTTCCAGGTCGAGGTCGTGCTCCGGCAGCGTTAATCGCCACTGTGCGGGGTACGCGACCCCGTCCGCGGTGCGCCACTCGCCTCGCGGCTCGATCACGAAGTCCGTGGCCGTAAGCGGCGTCACCGTGCCGTCGACGGCGACCACGCTGCCAGCGCTGAAGGGGTCGGTGCCGCCGTCGTCGCGCCGCAGGCGGTAGAGCATCAGATCACGGCCGTCGTCGAGCTGCAGGCCGAACCAGTCCCAGCCACGCACGCCGTCGCCGAGCGCACTGCTGCCCCACTCGCGATCGAGCCAGGCGCTGCCATGCACCTCCCGTGCGGCCCCGTCGAGTTGCAGCCGGCCGCGTGCCGCGAGGCGCGGCAGCGAGTAATAGCGCGTGGCGTTGCCGGGCTCCGGTCCCTTGCGGCTGGTGCCGCCATCGCCCTGCGCGACGACCGGTTTCTCGGCAACCAGGGTCAGATCGAGCGCCACCCCGTCGTCGCCGGCGCTGAGCCGCATCGGGAAGAGGCCGTCACCCGCACTCTCGAGTCGCCAGGGGCCGACCCACGCGGCGAACGGCGTCGCACGCGCCCCCGCCAGGTCGAGTGCCGGGCGCGCGAACCGCTCGAAGGCATGGAAGCGGCCGCCCTCGACGTCGGTGACCGTGAAGTGCGCCATGTAGAGACTGTCGGTACGCCAGGCCGAGGGTGTGTCGACGGCGGTTGGTCGCGCGGAGAGCCCGAAGCGAAACAGCGTCAACTGGAAGCCGTAACCGCGCCCGACGCCGTCCTCCAGGTGACCGGTCAGGTACCACCACTCGTGGCGGTAGTCGGGATGTGGGCCGTGATCGCGGGGAAATTCGAACGGCGCACTCGCCGTGACCCGTGCGAAGCCCGCGTCGTCTCCGCCCAGCACCTCGGTCACCTGCCACCCCGTGGCCGGCAGCGCGACCGGCTCCGGACCGTCGAATGCCAACCAGGCGAGCAGGACCCCGAAAGGTAACAGCAGCAGAAGCAGGCGAGGCATGCGACTACTCCACGCGCAGCGCGCCGGCCGGCAACTCCCCGGCACGGCGCCCGGCCAGAAGCCCGGCGAGCAGCGCGGCGAGCGCGGCGAGCAGCAGCCCGCCGAGCAACGGGCCGGCGGTGACCTCGAGCTCCAGCGTCCAGCCGAACGCGCGGCGGTTGATCACCGTGGTCAGCAGTCCGGCCAGCGCGACGCCCAGCGGCAGTGCCAGCAGGCCGGCGGCCAGGCCGAGCAGCAGCGTCTGCAGCGCGACCAGGCCGCGCATCTCGCGCGGCAGCAGGCCGAGCGCGCGCAGCACCCCGAACTCGTGGACCCGCTCGGCCTGCAGCATCAGGCAGGCCCCGACGATGCCGACGAACGCGACGCCGAGCGCGAGCAGGCGCAGCACCTCGGTGATGCGGAAGGTGCGATCGAACACCTCCAGCGAGGCCTCGCGCAGGCCGCGGTTCGAGCGCACGGTCAGCGGCGTACCGGACCCGGCCGCCGCGCGCACCGCGCTCACCAGCTGGTCGGCATCGCCCCCCGGTGCCGCATACAAACCGATCGAGCTGACCGCGGGGTCGCTCCAGTGGCGCAACCAGGTCGTGCGCGCCATCAGCACCCGGCCGCTGCCGCTGACGAAGTCGCTGTAGATCCCGGCGACCGGGAAATCACGCGGCCCGGCAGGCGTCTGCAGCTCGATTCGAGCCCCGGGCCCGAGCTGCTGGCGGTGGGCGAACGGTTCGGACAGCAACACCGCGCCCGCCTCGAAGGCCGGCCAGGCATCGCGCGGGTCGCCATCGAGCAGCAAGTGGCCCTCGCGACCGGCCTGGCGCAGGTCCACGACAGCGAGGTGCACCGGCCCACGTGACGAGGGCACCGTCGCGCCACGGTAGGTGCTGGTCGCGCGCACGCCCGGCAACGCGACGAGCCGCTCGAGCAGCGCCTCGGGCAGCGGGTTGGAGAGCGCGCCGTCGAGAGCACCCGGTGCGCTGGCGTAGACATCGGCCTGCAGGCGCTGGCCCAGCCAGCGGTCGACGGTCAGGCGGAAGCTGTCGATCATCAGCCCCATGCCCACCGCCGCGGCCACTGCCACGGCCAGCGCCGCGGTGGCCACCCCGGTGCGACTCAGTGTCGCCGCCAACCCACCCAGCGCCAGGCGCGCCACCACGCCCCGGCGTACGACCGGCAACCTGCGGAGCGCCCCGGCAAGTCCGAGCACAGCCAATGGCGCGAGCAGCGCGGTGCCCAGCAGCAGCGCGAACAGTGCCGCGAACCCGACCGCCAGACCTTCGTGCAGCGCCGGCAGCAGCGCGGACACCAGCAGCAGGGCGCCGCCCGCCAGAGCCGCGCCCCACGCCCAGCGCCGTGCGGTGGACTCGACCAGCGAGCGACGCTGCAGCTGTCCGGGTGCGACCCGCGATGCGGCCAGCGCCGGTGCGAGGGCCGCAAGCCAGGTCGCACCCACGCCGAGCCCCACGCCCTTGGCCAGCGACCAGGGACTGAGATACAGACCACTGACGGTCAGCGTGAAATAGAGGTCGTCGAAGGTGCGCGCGACCAGGCCGACCAGGCCACGGGCGAGGCCGAGGCCGAGCAGCAACCCGGCCGCGGTGCCGAGCAGACCGACCAGCAGCGCCTCGCGCGAGATCATCTGGAACAGTTCACCGCGGGTCACGCCGAGACCACGCAACACCGCGAGCTGTGGCAGCCGCTGCAGCACCGTGAAGGTCATCGCGTTGTAGACCAGGAACGC
>JAACFL010000043.1 GCA_009937385.1 Gammaproteobacteria bacterium
TGGTGGCTATGGCTAGATTCGAACTAGCGACCCCATCATTATGAGTGATGTGCTCTAACCAACTGAGCTACATAGCCATTCGAGGGCCGGCATTGTCCCGCCTGACCTTGGGACTGTCAAGCGAGCACGTCCCGTCAGCCAGCCATGACGGACCATAAACCTCGGGCAAGCACCTCGCCGATTGACTAGGCTATATACAGGCCTGCGACCCAGCGCCACACGCTGTGATCGCGGGCCCAACCACATGCAATCGGAGATTCACATGATCAGACAGACCCTTGGCATCGCGCTCGCCGCGACATTAGCCTTCAGTCCATTGGCCCAGGCCGCTTCGCCATCGCCTGCCGGGGCCCGTGCCTACATCATCTCCCCCGCCGACGGCGAGCGCGTACGCAGCCCAGTCAAGGTGCAGTTCGGCCTGAGCGGTATGGGTGTTGCACCTGCCGGCATCGACAAGGCCAACACCGGTCATCATCACCTGCTGATCGACCTCGCCGGCGACCCGGAACTCGGCAAGCCGTTGCCGGGTGACGACAACCACAAGCACTTCGGTGGCGGCCAGACCGAGGTGACGCTCGAACTCTCCCCGGGCACCCACACGCTGCAGCTGATGCTGGGCGACCACGGTCACGTGCCGCACGACCCGCCGGTGAAGTCGGCGCCGATCACGATCATCGTCGAGTGACCCAGAGAACTTGCAAATGAAAAGGGGCCTCCGGGCCCCTTTATTTTCGGATCTTGATGGCGCTCAGAACGGGAACCCGGATTTACACCACTTGACGGGACACAACCCCGCTGCACGCCGGACACCCATCAAACCCGGGGCCACCGCCACCGTCGAAGCTGTAGCGGGGGTGAGGTAATCAACCCGGCCTATACCGCCGAAAGACACACCATCACCTGATGCTCGCCGTGGTCATCCACCAGCGGGATGGCCGGTCCCGGCTGCGCAATCCCATCAACCTCCACCCGCGCCCCGTCACCCTGATCCGCATCCCGAACAATATCGATGTGATAGACCGTCTCGCGGAAACGGTAGTGGATCTTCAGGCCGGCCCAGTGGTTGGGCAGGCAAGGCGCGATATGGAGTCGATCCACCTCAAGCCGCAAGCCAAGCAAGGATTCGGTGATCAGCCGGTACATCCAGCCGGCGGAGCCGGTATACCAGCTCCAGCCGCCCCGTCCTATGTGGGGAGCGACGGCGTAGATGTCGGCGGCCATGACGTAGGGTTCGACCTTGTAGATCGCGGTCTCACCCGGCGATCGCGCATGGTTGGCGGGGTTGATCATCGTGGTCAGCTCCCAGGCGCGGCGGCCGTCGCCCAGCGCGGCGAAGGCCATCGCGGTCCAGATCGCGCTGTGGGTGTATTGGCCACCGTTCTCGCGCACCCCCGGCACATAGCCCTTGATGTAGCCCGGATCGAGCACCGACTGATCGAAGGGCGGGTCGAGCAGCTGGATCAGGCCATGGTCGCGACGCACCAGCCGCTCGTCGACCGCCTGCATGGCCTGGCCGGCGCGTTCGGGTGCGGCGGCACCGGAGAGCACCGACCAGCTCTGCGAGATTGCGTCGATCTGGCAGGCGTCGTTGTCGGATGAACCGAGCGGGGTGCCGTCGTCGAAATAGGCGCGCCGGTACCAGGCTCCATCCCAGCCGTGTCGTTCGAGGTTTTCGACCAGCCGCGCGCCCTCATCGACGCAGCGTCGCGCAAAGTCAGAATCGCCGTGGGCCTCTGCCAGAGGCGCGAACTGACGCAGCAGGTCGCAGAGGAAGAAGCCCAGCCACACGCTCTCGCCTCTGCCCTCGATGCCGATCCGATCCATACCGTCGTTCCAGTCACCGGAGCCGATCAGCGGCAGGCCGTGTGCACCGAAGATCAGCCCGTGACCGATCGCCCGCACGCAGTGCTGGTAGAGGCTCTCGGTCGCCTCGGTGCGGCCGGGCAGGTCGTAGTAGGAGTCGTCGCCTGAATCGAGCGCGCGACCCTCCAGGAACTCGACCGGCTCATCCAGCACGCCGGTATCGCCGCTGCTGCGGACGTAGCGGCAGGTGGCAACCGCCAGCCACAGGAGATCGTCGGAGCAGCGGGTGCGCACGCCGCGCCCGGACGGGGGGTGCCACCAGTGCTGGACGTCCCCCTCATGGAACTGGCGACTGGCGCAGAGCAGCAGCTGGGCGCGCAGCAACTGCGGCTCGGCATGCACCAGTGCCATCGTGTCCTGCAACTGGTCGCGGAAGCCGAAGGCGCCGCCCGACTGGTAGTAGCCGCTGCGCGCCCATAGGCGACAGGCCAACGTCTGATAGAGCAACCAGCCGTTGGTCAGCATGTTGAGCGACGGGTCGGGGGTCTCCACCTGCACGGCGCCGAGGGTGCGGTTCCAGTAGTGCCACACCGCCTCCAGCTCGCGGCGTGCGGCCTCGGTGCCGCGGAAGCGCTGCACCAGCTGACTGGCGGATTCTCCGCCCGGGATCCCCCCCAGGCCCAGCCGAAAGATAACCTCGCGCTCCTGCCCATCGACCAGATCGACCCGCACCTGCAGCGCGGTGCAGGGATCGAGACCACTGCCGCGCCGGCCCGAGAGATGGGAGCGCCCCATCGCGGCGGGATCGCGCAGACTGCCGTTACGACCGATGAACTCGGCGCGGTCGCAGCTGATGCTGCGCTCGCCGTCGTCGACATCGAAGAAGGCGACCCGGTCGGGAAACTCGGTGTTGTAGGGGTTGCGCGCGAACAGCGCGCCGCTGTGCGGGTCGACCTCGGTGGTGACGTGCATCGCCGTCTTCGGTCGCAGGTCGCCGAGCACCCACTCCACGTATCCGGTCGCGGTGAGGCGGCGCGAACGACCCGATGCATTGCGCAGCTTGAGCACCGAGAACTTGACCGCGGCGTCCTGCGCCACATAGACCCACAGCTCGGAGCAAATGCCGTGTTCCGTATGCTCGAACACGCTGTAGCCGAAGCCGTGACGGGTCACATACGGGGTCACGCCGCGTCGCGGCAGGGGGGTCGGAGACCAGCAGTGGCCGCTCTCCTCGTCACGCAGGTAGAAGGCCTCGC
The DNA here is from genome assembly GCA_009937385.1 of Gammaproteobacteria bacterium. Classification (GTDB taxonomy): domain Bacteria; phylum Pseudomonadota; class Gammaproteobacteria; order QNFN01; family QNFN01; genus QNFN01. Next base: position 3,060 of record JAACFL010000043.1, read on the forward strand.
CACTCGGGTCGGAGACCGGGTCGTTGTGCCACGGGGTGAGGCGGAACTCGTGGGCGTTCTCACCCCAGGTGTAGGCCTGACCACTCTCCGAGATGACGCTGCCGAAACTGGAGTTGGCCAGCACGTTGACCCAGGGCGCCGGGGTGATCTGCTGCGGGTCGGTGGTGATGACGTATTCCCGCCCGTCCGGGGTGAAGCCGCCGATCCCGTTGCCGAGGATCAGCTCGCGCGGCACCGGCTCGACCGTGCTTGTGGGCTCGTCTGACCCCGACTCGCTCAGGCTGAGGGTCGGTACGCGGATCTCCGGCGGCGGCGGGCGGTTGACCTGCTCCGACAGGGTCCCGAGATGGTCGCAGAGGACCACCCGCGCGACGGTCTGGAACAGGGTGCGATCCTCTTCCGAGACCTGATCCGCCGCGCGTACGAAGATGCCGCCCGGCTGGTTGTTTCCGTGAGAATCGAGTCCCTTCGCGACCAGGTCCAGGATCTGCTCCTGCAGCACCTGGCGGTAGCCGGCGCGGTCCTCGTTCCAGATCACCAGATCGACCGCCAGCCCCTTAAGGCGCCAGTAGGCGTTGGCCTGGATCAGCTGGCGCACCAGTGCGATGTGGGCCAGGTCGCTGATGCGCAGCAGCACGATCGGCAGGTCACCCGAGATCGCGTAGCCCCACAGACCCGACTGCCCGCGCCGGTTGCGCAGCAGGATGCTGCTCTCGGCGCGCAGCGCATGGTGGGCGTAGATCACGGCGCTCGCCAGACGCGCATAGAGCTGGGCATCGGCCTCGCTGGCGTTGATCTGGCGCAGCACCACCTGGGCGTGGGTCCAGGCCAGATCGAACACCCGGTCGGCGAGGTGGCGGTCCTGATATTTTCCGACCAGCGCCAGCGCCGCGTCGCGGCTGGCACCGATGCCGTAGACCAGATCGACGCTGGCCGACTGATCCGGCTCTAGCGTGACCCGACAGCGGATCGCCACCACCGGGTCGAGCACCGAACCCTGGCTGCCCGACAGCGACGCATCCGGGTCCATCGCCCGGGGTGCCGCGACACTGCGGCCTCGGCCGATGAACTGCGCCCGATCGGTCTCGAACGACAACTCGCCGGCGGCGCCCTCGTGCACGGCCAGCAGGTGAAAGCCCCAGGGCGGCACCTCTGTGTTCGAGCGTGGGCGCCGGGTGCAGAGGATCGCCTGGCGGGCCGCGACGATCTCGGTCTGCACGAACAGATTGCTGAACGCCGGATGCAGCGCCTCGGCGGCCGGCTCCGCCAGCACCACCTCGGCGTAGCTGGTGACCTCGACGGTGCGGCGGGTGGCGGATCGGTTGGTGAGGGTGACCCGGCGCAGCTCGATGTCGTCGTCCGGCGACACCACGATGTCGGTGTGGGTGTCGAAGTCGCCGTCGCGGCGCCGGAACTCCGCGCGGCCCTCGGAGAAGATCGCCTCGTAGCGCTCCGCCGGCTGGCGGGCGGGCTGGTGCGCGGTGGTCCAGGTCGCGCCGGTGTCGAGATCGCGCAGGTAGCAGAAGGTGCCCCAGTGGTCGCGAGTCGTGTCTTCGTGCCAGCGGGTGACCGCGAGCCCATTCCAGCGGCTGTAGCCGCCACCCGCCTGGGTGATCATCAGGTGGTAGCGACCGTTCGACAGCAGCTGCACCTCGGGCCTTGGCGTGTCAGGTGTATCGAGCACCCGCACCGGCATCTCTGGGCTGACCGCGTCGGCCTGATGGCCGGTCTCGGCGGCGGCATGGAAGTAGAACGCCGTGGCCTTGGGAATCCGCTCCTGCAGCAGCAGCAGCGTCGCTCGCAACAGCGGGTCGGAGGCAAAGCGCCGCTGCATCGGCTGATCGAGCAGGTGATAGGCCAGCGCGAGCAGGCTCATGCCCTGGTGGTGGGCCATGTAGGAGCGCACCAGGACGTGCGCCTCGCCACGGCGTTGCCGGACCGGCGTGTAGTCGATCGCCTCGTGGAACCCGTAGCGCCCCTCGGCACCGAGCGCGGTGAGCCGTTGCAGGTTGAGACAGGCCGCGTGCGGCGCCACCATCACCGCCAGCAGCGAGGCGTAGGGCGCGACCACCCGATCCTCTTCGAGCCCGCGTTTCAGCCCCAGTCCGGGCACGCCAAAGGCGCGGTACTGGTAGTTCAGATGCTGGTCAACGGTGTTGTAGCCCGACTCCGACATCCCCCACGGCAGTTCGCACTGCTGGCCGTACTCGATCTGGCGCGTCACCGCGGCCCGGGCAGTCTGGTCGAGCAGCGTGTGGGCGTAGCTTGGCATCACCAGCTGCGGCATCAGGTACTCGAACATCGAGCCGCTCCACGACAGCAGGGTGGGCTCACCTCCGGTGCTGGTCAGCAGGCGGCCAAGCGCGAACCAGCTCTCCTGCGGGAGCTGCCCCTGGGCGATGGCGACGAATATGGCCAGGCGCGCCTCCGAGGCCAGCAGATCGTAGTAGCCGGTGTCGCGGCGACGCTCGTCGAGGTTGTAGCCGATGCAGAGCAGGCGCGAGGTCTTGTCGTAGAGGAAGCCGTAGTCGGCCTGCGCCAGTTCGCCACTCTGCAGCGCCAGGCGTTCGATCAGCGCGATGCGGCTGCGAGCCAGCGCGCTGGCCTGCTCGACCTGCGGTAGCAGCGTCGCCAGCCTGGCGCTCTGTGCCGGCGTGATCGCGGTGCCCCCCTGCTCGGCGAGTCGCGCGGCCAGCGTCCGATCGAGCCCTGCCAGCGCGCGCAGGCTCGGGATGGCGCCGAGTTCGGGGAGGTCGTCGAGGCCATCGGCTGGCTCGGGTTGTCCACTCCACGGGGCCAGTTGCAGTAACTCGTCGCGCACGGCGTGACACTGGCGTGCCAGCGCTGAGGTCCACCACGCGGCCTCGGTCTCGGCGTCATCGTCGAGAGCGTTGACCATCGCCGTGCTGGATTGGGCGAGCTGTTGCAGCAGGGTGAGGGCGGCCGGGAGTGTGTCGGGTGGGGCCTCTCGGGCGGTATCGAGTTCGGACCGGAAGGCGATCAGCGTCGCGGGCGGCTGGTCGCCTGTCGCATCCAGCACAATTCCCAGCGCGTCGTGCAGACCATCGAGCCAGCGCGGTTCCAGAACGGGGTGATCGGGCAGCGCGCTTAATCCGGCGCGCAGGGTCAGCAGATGACCGGCGAGATTGCCGCTGTCGACGGTCGAGATATAGGCGGGTTGGAGCGGCTGCAGCGACCGGGTGTCGTACCAGTTGAGGAAGTGGCCCTGGTGACGTCGCAGACCCGCCATCGTCGCCAGCGTCTGAGCGGTGCGTTCGAGCAGTCGCCCTGCTGGAAGGTAGCCGAAGTCGCAGGCCGAGAGGTTGGCCAGCAGCGCCAGCCCGATATTGGTCGGCGAGGTGCGGTGGGCCAGCGCGGCCTCGCGGTACTCCTGATAGTTGTCCGGCGGCAGCCAGTGATCGTCCGGGCCGACGAAGGTCTCGAAGAAGGCCCAGGTCTTGCGCGCGATCCGACCGAGGAGCTGGCGCTGTTCCAGGGTCAGCGCGGCCTGATGGGAGGCCAGCGGCCGGCTGATCCAGCACGCGATGACCGGCGAGATCAGCCACAGGATCGCGACCGGTGCCGCCACCAGCAGCGCCGCCGGGTCGATGACCACCAGCGCAGCGGCGCTGCCCACGGCGAGCGCCGGCGCGATCCACATGGCGCGAAATGCCGTGGCAAGGTCGCCGCGGCTCGATCGGCGCGCGTCGTGAGACGGGCTCCACTCCAGCAACCGCCGGTGGGTTAGCAGCAGGCGGGTGAGAGTGCGCAGGATCGCGTCGAGGCTGTAGAAGGCCTCATGGGGCAGTGTCGCCACCGCCCATCCGGCCTGCACCAGCCGCTGGCCGGTGGCCTTGGCGACTGCAGCGAAGTGCTGGCTCAGACGCATGTCCTCGGGTTTGCGCGACAGGTCGGGCAGGCTTGCCAGCAGCGGCGGCAGCAGGAACAGGCCGAGCACCGCCAGGGTCGAGAGCAGCGGCGCAGAAAACAGCGTCCAGCCGAGCACCAGCAACAGCGTCAGCGCGAGCGGCACCAGGCTACGCCGCAGGTTGTCGAGCAGCTTCCAGCGCGATAGCGCCGACAGCGGGTTGCGATCGCGTCCGCGCGGTCCGGAGACCCACGGCAGCAGCCAGCCGGCAAGCTGCCAGTCGCCGCGGATCCAGCGGTGGCGGCGGCTGACGTCGGCCGCGTAACGGGCCGGATACTCCTCATAGAGCTGCACGTCACTGACCAGACCGGCGCGGGCGTAACAGCCCTCCAGCAGGTCGTGACTGAGGATCCGGTTGTCGGCAAAGCGACCGTCGAGCGCCTGCTCGAACGCCTCGATGTCGTAGATCCCCTTGCCGATGAATGAGCCCTCCCCGAACAGGTCCTGATAGACGTCGGAGACGGCGCGGGTGTAGGGGTCGATGCCCGGCTCGCCGCCCTGCAGGAACGCGTAGCGCGACTGGCGGGTCTGCGGCAGGCTGACGCTGACGCGCGGCTGCAGGATGGTGTAACCGGCGCAGACCCGGCCCCGGGTGGTGTCGTAGACCGGCCGGTTGAGCGGGTGCTCCAGGGTCCCGACCAACTCGCGCGCGGCGTCGCGTGGCAGCTGAGTGTCGGTGTCCAGCGTGATCACGTAGCGCACGCCGGCAAGCGCCGCCGTCGTGCCGACGATCAGTGAAAAGGCGTCGCGGTTGCCCTCGCGCAGCAGCGCGTTGAGGGCGGACAGCTTGCCGCGCTTGCGCTCGTAGCCCATCCAGATCCGGTCGTGGGGGTTCCACAGCCGCGGGCGGTGAAACAGGAAGAAGCGGTCGTTGGCCCCATCGGTATAGCGCTGGTTGAGGGCATCAATCTGTTCAGCGGCCAGTTCAAGCAGCGCGGCGTCGGTCGCCAGCGTTTCGCTGCTCGCATCGCGCAGGTCGGTCAGCAGGCCGAAGTGAAGATTGGGGTCGCGGTTGGCGAGGAAGCGGATCTCCAGCGCCTCGGCCAGATCCTTGATCGTGCGGGCGCTGTCTATCAGGGTCGGGACCACCACCAGCGTGCGTGCCGGGCCTGGGATGCCGCGGGAGAAGTCCATCTTCGGCAGGGTGTGTGGAGCGGCCAGCAGCGTCGCCAGCCCGTTCGCCAATGCGACCGCGAACTGACTGCCGGCCAGCAGCACCAGCAGGCTCAGTGGCCAGAGCACCCAGTCGCCAACCCCGTCGGCGCGTACCGCCGCCAGCACCGCGCCGGTCAGAAGTGCGGTGGTCGCGGAGATCGTACCCAGGTAGAACAGCAGCGGCGAACGGTGGATGCCGCGACGCAGCGCCGCGACCAAGGCGTAGCGCGCCCCGGTGGCCCGCTCCAGCTCGGTTCGTCCGTGGTCGATCAGGTAGTAGCCGACGTGGCTCGACCGATCCCCGGTGCCGCGTCGAATCGCGCTCGCCAGCGCCAGCTCGATCGCCCGGCTCGCCACGTCGATCTCGGCCACTCCGCTGGCCTTGGCCACCTCTTCGATCACGTGGCGATAGCGGTCGCGACTGGCGAAATCCATCCTGGCGTAGTGGGTCGTGGGGTCGGTACGGAGCGTCTGGTCGACCAGGCTCAGGGCCTCGACGAACTCGCGCCAGTCGATGATGCCGAGGTGGCGCAGGCTGCCGACGCTGTTGCTGATGGAGACCTGATCGGTCGCCTGCTGCTGGTTCCCCAGGCGCACCATCTGCTCGATGCTCTGGCCTGAGTCGGCCAGCTGCTGTTCGATCCAGGTCAGCGGCAACGCCAGGGCATGACCCTGACCCTGCAGGCGGCGGGTCAGCTCGGAGACAAATGGCGTGCTCATCGGCGGCTGTGATCGCGCCATATCGGCGATCACCAGGATCAGGGACTTCGGGTTGAGCTGCGCGGTCTCGGTGAGCCGGTCGGCCCAGATCACGGCGATGTCCCGATCGGCTCGGCCGGCGGCAATGCGCGACGCCACGCGACGCAGGTTCTCGATCAGCGCCAGACGCAGCATGATCGGGATCGCCCACAGTTCGCCCAGACGCAGCGGGGTGCTGGCCTGGTAGGCCGCGACGAAGCGACTCAATCCATCCGGGTCGACCCGGCCGTCGCCGTGGGCGATGGTCTCCAGGGCGATGTCGTAGACGCGCGGCAGCCCCGCCGAGGCGCCCTCGGCCAGCCCCGGCAACTCGCGGCTGTAGCCTTTCGGCAGGTGGCGCCTGGCGGTGCGGATCTGCTCCTCGATCAGATAGTAGTTATCGAGCAGCCACTCGGCCGCAGGGGTGATGCGGTGGCGGGCGGCGACCGCTGTCGTCAGCCGTCTGCAGGTGCGGCTCAGAACCGCTTCGTTCTCGGCCAGGCGCGATAGCAACGGGTCTGGCAACCGTCCGGCCGCCAACCGATGGGAGTCCGCGAGCCGGCGACCGTGCTGTTCCAGCTGGTCGGCGCTGAACAGCTCGGCGCGCAGGGGGGGAGGGTCGTCGAACGGCCGTCCGCGGGAATCTGTGGCAATCTGGAACGCGGCACGCAGCCGCCGGCGCATCCACCGCCATGGCCCGGCGCGCATTGTTTTGATGGCGGACGACAGATCCTCCATACGCTACGCTCGCGGCCATGCCCGATTGCGAGCACAGGTCGTGGTCATAGGCTCGTGTCCATCGGACATTACCGGCTCCTTCGGTGCTTCAAGGGGAACGGACCGCGCATCGCGCGCGAATCGACCCACTGGACGAATTGCTCGGCGCTCAGGTATCCAAGGCGCAGGGCGGCCTGTTTCAGCGTGGATCGATCGGCGTGCGCGGCATGCGCGATCTCCGCTGCCTTGTCGTAACCGATCAGGGGAGTCAGTGCCGTCACGCGCATCAGGGAGGCCTGCTCGATCTCCGTGATCCGGCGGCGATCGACGTCCATGCCCACAACGCAGTTCAGCCTGAGGTTGACGTGATCGTTCGGATGGATCGGATGCCTGGCATCCAGCGCTGAACCGAGGGCCAGATTGGCGATGTTGGCGATCACCGCGTTCACGTTCATATGGGTCTGAGCCCCACAGGTGGTTGGTGGGGACTTCGATCGCTCCCAGCACCTCCGATTCCATTCGTGGCTTGTCCGACATATCACGCGCTCACTGAATCAGAAATCGACCGCGACCAGGATGTATGCGTTGGCGCGCTTGCGGCCGTGGGCGTAGACCTGCGCGGCGACCTTGCAGATCCGTTCGCGAGCGTTGTCGAAGGCGGTAAGGAAACTGGCCTCCGCCTCCCCCGTGTCGGGACAGAGCTTTTTCAGTGCATCGGCCCCGACGAAGCAGGAGATCTCCCTCACGCGGTCGTAGCCCCAGAAGTTGATCCGACGTTTGGTCGAATCGAAGCTGCGGCTCGGGTTCAGAAAATTCAGGCTCATTGCGGACCCTCCTGCACAGGCGCCGGACCGTCTTGATGGGTCGGGGTCATGCCTTTGAGAAACTTGAACAGGTCGCTCTCGGTGGAGAACACGAGGGTGGTGTTATTGGCGATGATGGCGGGGCAGGCCTGCATCGTGCGGGTGAACTCGTAGAACGCCACCGAGGTGGGGCTCTGGTTGTAGGCGGTGGCGTAGATCTCGCTGGCCTTGGCGTTGGCCACGCCGCAGATCTCCTCAACCTGTCGGTAGGCCTCGGACTGGATCTTGTTCAGCTCGCGGACCCGATTGCCACGAATGCGCGCGGCCTCGCCGTTGCCCTCCGACAGGAAGCGTTCGGCGATCTGGCGCCGCTCGCTGATCATGCGGTCGTAGATTTTTGGCCGCACGCTGTCATTGTAGTTGATGCGCTTGAAGCGGATATCGAGCAGCTCGATGCCGAACACCAGGTCCTTCTCCGCCGCGGCGCTGAAGATCTCCCGCTCGACCCCTTGGCGCCCCTTCTAGATCGGCACCAATGCGCTCATGTCGAGCTTGCGCTCCGCGTCGGTCAGCAGCGCGTCGCGCAGCGGCACCCGATCCCTGGTGGTACGGATGAGTTCGATCAGCTCGTGTTTGGCGACCGCGTTGCGGGTCTCGCTGCCGAGGATGTCGTCGAGTCGCGACTGGGCGCTGCGCTCGTCGCGCAGGCGGAGGTAATACTGCAGTGGATCGGTGATGCGCCAGCGGGCAAACAGATCGACCGAGATTTAGAGCTTGTCCTTGGTCGGCCTGTTCGACGGGCTGCCGTCCCACTCCAGGACCCGCTTCTCGATCGAGTTGACCTCCTGGATGAACGGCACCTTGAGCTTAGACGTTGAAGCGGAAGTGCATGACGTCTCCGTCCTGCACCACGTACTCCTTGCCCTCGAGACGCAGCTTGCCGGCCTCCTTGGCGCCGTGCTCGCCGTCACAGGCGATGAAGTCGTCGTAGCCGATCACCTCGGCACGGATGAAGCCGCGCTGGAAGTCGGTGTGGATCACGGCCGCGGCCTCGGGTGCGGTGGCGCCGATCCGGACCGTCCAGGCGCGCACCTCCTTGGGGCCGGCGGTGAAGTAGGTCTGCAGGTCGAGCAGCCGGTAACCGGCGTGCACGACGCGATCGAGTCCCGGCTCGTCGAGGCCGAGGTCGGCGAGGAACTCGGCCTTCTCGTCGTCGGCGAGCTGGGCGATCTCGGCCTCGATCGCGGCGCACACGGGCACCACTTCCGAGCCCTCCTCCACGGCCAGGGCCTGCACCGCGTCGAGGTGCGGGTTGTCGGTAAACCCGTCGTCGGCGACGTTGGCGATGTAGACGGTCGGCTTGGCGGTCAGCAGGTGCAGCTCGCGCAGCGCGAGGTGCTCTTCGTGGTCGAGCTCCAGCTGTCGCACCGGCGCGCCGCCGTCGAGGTGGGCCTCGACACGCTCGAACAGCGCCTTCTGCGCCAACGCCTTTTTATCACCCGACTTCGACGCCTTGCCGGCCCGCTCCACGGCGCGCTGCACGGTGTCGAGATCGGCGAGCGCGAGCTCGGTGTTGATCACGCCGATGTCGCGCACCGGGTCGATGGCCCCGTCGACGTGCACCACGTCGGTGTCCTCGAAGCAGCGCACCACGTGGGCGATGGCGTCGGTCTCGCGGATGTTGGCGAGGAACTTGTTGCCGAGCCCCTCACCCTGCGCCGCACCCGCCACCAGCCCGGCGATGTCGACGAACTGCATGGTGGTCGGGATCACCTCCTTGGGCTGGACGATTGCCGCGATGGCGTCGAGGCGCGGATCGGGCAGCGGCACCACGCCGACGTTGGGGTCGATGGTGCAGAACGGGTAGTTCTCAGCCGAGATCGCCGCCTGGGTCAGGGCGTTGAACAGGGTCGACTTGCCGACGTTCGGCAGGCCGACGATTCCACATTTGAAGCCCATGGCCGGGTCCTGTGCTAGCTTTGACGCGCCCCCTATGGGGACTGGAGGGGCGGCATTGTAAGTCGCCAGCGGCACAGGGGAAACCGCGCACCTCCCCACCCCGCTACCCGGAGCCCGAGTGACCTCACACCTCGTCCTGCTCGCCCTGCTGTGGCTTGGCTACTTCGTGCTGCACTCGCTGCTCGCTTCGCTCGGCGTCAAGCAGCGAGTCGCCGCACGTTGGCCCGGCGCGATGCCGGCCTACCGACTCGGTTACAACCTCTTCGCCGTACTGCTTCTCGCGCCACCGGCCTGGCTGATGCTGACCTGGGACGGGCCGCTGCTGTGGGCCTGGACAGGGGCCTGGATGTGGCTTGCACACGGGCTGGCCCTGCTCGCCATGGGACTGTTCGCCTGGTCGCTGGCCGGCTACGACAGCGGCGAGTTCAGCGGCCTGCGCCAATGGCGGTTACGAAGGGAGACGATCGCCGATGACGCGACGCTGCACATCACGACGCTGCACCGCTTCGTACGTCACCCCTGGTACTTCTGCGCGCTGCTGCTGATCTGGACACGCGACATGGATGCCGCGCGGCTGCTGAGCGCCCTGCTCGCCACCAGCTATTTCGTGGTCGGCTCGCACCTCGAGGAAAACAAGCTGCTCGTGTTCTACGGCGACGCCTACCGCCGCTACCTCGAGCGCGTGCCGGGCCTCGTGCCATGGCCCGGTCGCATGCTGCGGGAACCCGAAGCACGGGAACTCGAGGCACTGGCTCGCGAGCAGCACCCCAGCCGGGTCGAGGTCTAGAAAAACCTCGTGGTGGAATAGGAGTCGCCCGGGCCGTCCATGGCCCGGGCGACGCGGTGCTCCCTGCACCTACGACTGGCGGGAGGGGGAAGCCAGCCGATTCAGGAGGGCTCGGCCAGGAACGGGTAGGCGAGCCATGCGATCACGGCGGCAACGATGACCTCTTTCATTTCGCCGAGCGGGCTGAAGAGGTAGTAGGCCACTCCAGAATCGGCGCTGGCGGCCTCGGCGAACAGCCCCCACAGGATCAGGGCAGCGACGACTCGGAGCACTTTGGTCTGGTAGTTCATCATGGTTGCGGCCTCCACCGTTTCGTTGCACACAGTCTGGTCACGCAGCGCTTTGCGCACCGGGCAGCCGTTGGCATTGGGCATGTGATGGAGTTCACAAAAACGGAAAGAAAACAGCCTGCTAACTGAATCAAGCCACCTTGAACCGAAACTCGCCTGCCAATCCATGCTTCTCGGGAGAGCGGTAAGGCCTGATGGGAACTGGTATGGGTGAGCAAGGATTTCACTCCTGGCCTTGATGTATGCCAACGAAAAACGGGAGGCCAGGCCTCCCGTTGTTCCGTGCAGTATGAGATTCAGTCGCGAGGTTTGGGCACCGTGCGCGACTGGAGGTACTCGACGATCAGGTTCGCCTCATCCTCGCTGATCCATTCCTGATTCTTCGCCTGCATGCGGGTGACCACGTGCATCCACGCGTAGGGGTTCTCGCGCTCGACCTTGACCTGCTGGTAGACGCGGTCGAGTTCGTGGCACCCCTTGCAGCGCTCCCTGAACAGGGCCTTGCCGTCCTCGAGGCGCTCCGGCTTGACAGCCTGCTCGGTGCCCGCGGTGGCGTCGACGTAGTTCAGCACGCGCTCGAGCCGCTCGCGCATGCGCAGCACCACGTGGCGGCGCTGGTCGGGTGTCAGGTCGACGAGGAAGATGCGCTCGGAGGGGTGGCAGCTGCCGCACTTCTCCTGAAAGAAGCGCTGCTCCTCGGATACGGTCTCGGTGGTCTTGGCCTCGGCCAGCGCAGTGCCTGGCAGCAGCAGCGCGATGGCGCCGAAAATCAGGATCTGGTGGACTGGTCTGGTGCTCACTGACGGCTCCTTCCTTGAACCGTGAATTGACATATTCCCGGTTAGGATATTTTCAAAGCCACACCATCACTAGGCCATATTCCTGTTTGCATACCGAAATGGGGGTAGGTGCTCATTGCGTGTCTCTAACGCGCGGAGCCAAGGCTCGACAACACATCGCCCACGATGGCCGTCGGAGACTCAATACACAAAGGCTCAGGAGGGCCTCGAGGCACGTATGGAGTCGTAACCGGCCTTGATATGCTCCGGCGCCACCGTCTCAGCCACACCGGGCAACGCGTGCAATCTTCGGACGTAGGCAAGCAGGCTCGGGTAGTCTCGCAACGGTTCGAAACGGGCCTTGCCAAGACCGCGGCAGGCAACATCGAGTCTCACCAGTGTGACGAAGGCACGAAGGTCGGCCTCTGTCAGCCGCCCTCCAACCAAATAGGCCTCCCCACCGAGGCGTTCCTCTAGCCAATCCAGGTTCTCTACCAGATCAGGCACGCCCTGCTCGTCCGGCACCTGAGTCGTGGCATAACCTGTACGGTCGAACCCGTTGTGGAATCGGTCGTCGAGCTGCTCATTGACCGCGTCGATCTCTTCGCGCAGAGCGGACGGGTAGAGCTTGATTGTCGAGTCAGTGAGATCACCAAAACCATCATCGAACATCCGGACGATATCTGCTGCATCGTTGTTGACGATCTCTGCACGCAGTCGGTCCCACAACACAGGAACCTTGATCTCTCCAGAGTAATCGCGGCGGGATCGCCGGTAGAGTTCGAAGAGGTATTCCGCGCCATACAGCGGATCAGGCTCGCTGCCCGGGAAGGCCTCATGGTGGCTGCCGAAGCGCCAGGCTTTCTCGGTCAGTCGCGGATCCAGCACGGTCACCCCAACGACGCGCTCCAAGCGCTTTAGCTTGAGAGCCATAAGCGTCTTAGAGGCCCATGGACACGTCAGCGCAACGTAGAGGTGGTATCGCCCGGATCCGGCCCTGAACCCCATCTCTCCGGTGGGGCCATGGGAACCGTCAACGGTGACCCAGTTGCGGAAATGCGACGACTCCCTCTCGAAGCCCCACGCTTCGCCGGCGCCATGTACAGGCTCGACCGCTTGCGCGCATTGCCCATGGATCAACATGGTGCTGCTCCAATGCCTGTCACCCGATGATTGGGGAAGCTTTGACTGGCGCAATGCCCAAGCATGTCGCCGTGAAGAGTCTGCATACCCATCACGGATGCTGCTTGTGATCAGTTCCCGAAATCTGGCCGTTCTTTACTGAGCAATCGGTCAAACCAGCAGAAGACGACCAAGATCACGCTGATTCCCAAGATCCCCAGCAGAATCATTACTGCTTCCATCATCCCTACCCCCGTTCATTATTTTTTTGCCTCGATGCACCAACCTCGCCGCACATGAAGTGAAGTGTGCGAAAAAAACCTGCTATTCGATGACAGAGCAGGTTGACGTAACGATAACTGTTGTAGTATTTGGATTTAATAAGGATTAATGTAACTATTTGTTGCGAATATCAGAACAATGGATCGATTCGCTCAGATGCAGACTCTTCTTGCGGTGGTCGACCATGGGAGCTTCGTTCGAGCAGCTGACGCGCTCGGCGTATCGAAGGCCGCGGTATCCCGCCACCTCAGTCAGCTGGAAGCACGCCTCGGAGTTCGCCTGCTGCATCGGACGACGCGGCGACTGT
>JAACFL010000227.1 GCA_009937385.1 Gammaproteobacteria bacterium
GCACCACCGATCGCTGCGACCAGAAGCAACACCAAGACCAGTTTGACGGGCAGCGGCCAGCTTCCGATGTTGTTGGGGTCGAGATTGTTGAGATCGGAGAGCTTCATTGTGGCTGCTCCTTCTTCTTTGCATTCGGATTGACCTGCGCCAGGTTCATACCGAAATTACGCACCGTCCCCTTCTTCTGGATCTGCAACAGTCGCGGATCGTTGAACCAGGGTGAGCCATCGATGTTACGCATGTAGGTCGAAACGCGCGCATTCGATTGCGCCTCGCCACTCAGAGCAATCGACTTGCCTTTATAGGAAAAGCTATTCAGATGCACGCCATCTGGAATGGTCTGCACGAGCTCGTCGAAAACATGGACCGCTTCCGGGCGACTCGCCTGCAGACTCTCGATGATCTGCATGCGTGCAATGAGATCCGCCTTGCGCTTTTCGAGCGCCTCGATCTCCTTGATCTTCTTGTCGGCCGCCGCGATCTCCTGTTGGAGTCGAGCGTTACGAGAATTCTGGAAATCGATCATGAGCTGAATTTGGAAATGCACGCCCCCCACGACGAGCGCAGCCACGACAGCGGCAATGCCCAGGGTAATGAAGAAATTCTTCTGGCGCTCCTTGCGCAGCTGGTCGCGCCAGGGAAGTAGGTTGATATGCGCCATGTCAGTCGAAGCTCCTCAGGGCGAGTCCGCAGGCGATCATCATCGAGGGTGCGTCGCTGCTGAGACTCTCGGGTCGAACCTTGCCCGACAGGGACATGTTCGCGAACGGATTCGCAATCGATGTTTCGGTCCCGGTCTTCTGCGCGATCAACTCGTCGATGTCGGGTATCGACGCGCAACCGCCGGCAAGCACGATGTGGTCAACGCCGTTGTACGGACTCGAGGAGAAGAAGAACTGCAGCGAGCGGCCGACCTGCTGCACCATCGACTCCTTGAACGGTTCGAGCACCTCGGGAATGTAGTTGTCGGGCAGCCCACCCTGTTTCTTGGAAAGGCCGGCCTCCTCGTAGGAGAGCCCGTAACGACGCTGGATCTCCTCGGTCAGCTGCTTGCCGCCGAACACCTGCTCGCGGGTGTAGATGCTCTTGCGGTCGTGCATGACGTTGAGCGTCGTCATGGTCGCACCGATATCGACGACGGCGATGGTTCGACCAGCACCGCCGTCTTCCATCATCTCGGCGATCAGCGTGAAGGCATTTTCCATCGCGAACGCCTCGACGTCGACGATGCGCGCCGTCAGGCCACCCAGTTCTGCGGCAGCGGTACGAGACTCGACGTTCTCGCTGCGAGATGCCGCCAACAGCACATCGACCCGCTCCGGGTTCTTGGCCGAGGGACCGAGCACCTCGAAATCGAGGTTGACCTCATCCAAGGGGTAGGGGATGTACTGGTCCGCTTCGAGGGAGATCTGGGTCTCCATCTCGTCATCGCCGACCGACGACGGCATCGAGATCACCTTGGTGATCACGGCCGATCCGGCCACCGCGACCGCGGCATGCTTCGACTTGGTTCCCGAGCGCTTGACCGCGCGACGAATCGCCTCGCCGACCGCCTCGACGTCGGCGATGCTCTTCTCGACGACGGAGTTCGCGGGCAGGGGCTCGACGGTGTAGCTCTCGACCCGATAGCGACCGCCACTACGACTCAGTTCCAGCAACTTGATGGCTGTGGAACTGATGTCAAGGCCGACCATGGGCGGGTTCTTCCGACTGAACAGCTGCACGGCTTTTCCTTTTATGCTTGGCGCCTTATGCCGACTATATCGTCTTTTACATTAAATGCCAGTTTGAACTATACAGCAAGCTTCGCGTGTTGCAAGCGGGCAATCGTGGTTAGCGAGAGGGCAGACCTCCCCTATATACTGCCCTGCAAATTGGCAGTTTAGACCAGCTTGTTAAAAAGCGCATGGCCATTAAGCGACCGCTGCGGCTGCTCCTCGTCCTGATCCTGATCGCAGCCACCGGCGTGGTCGGTGGCGTGGTCGCATTGCGCATGGTGCTCGAGCCGCAACTGCCCGACGTCGAGGCGCTGCGTGACGTGCGCCTGCAGGTCCCGCTGCGGGTCTACACCCACGAAGGCAAGCTGATCGCCGAGTTCGGCGAGAAACGGCGGATCCCTGTCACCATCGAGCAGGTGCCTCCGACGCTGATCCAGGCCTTCCTGGCCGCGGAGGACGACCGCTTCTATGCGCACCCGGGCGTGGATTACCAAGGGCTGCTGCGTGCCGGCTTCGAGCTGCTGCGCACCGGTGAAAAGCGCCAGGGTGGCAGCACCATCACCATGCAGGTGGCGCGCAACTTCTTCCTCTCCAGGGAGAAGACCTATCTGCGCAAGCTCAACGAGATCCTGCTCGCGCTCAAGATCGAGCGCCGGCTGAGCAAGGCCGAGATCCTCGAGCTCTACCTGAACAAGATCTACCTCGGCCAGCGCGCCTACGGTGTCGGCGCCGCCGCGCAGATCTTCTATGGCAAGCAGCTCGAGGAGTTGACCCTCGCCGAAATGGCAACCATCGCCGGGCTGCCGAAGGCGCCATCGCGCGACAACCCGGTCACCAATCCAGAGCGCGCCCGCGAACGGCGCAATTACGTCCTCGGACGCATGCACCAGCTCGGCTTAATCGATGATGACACCCTGGCCGAGGCGCGCGCGGCACAGGAGACCGCCACGCTGCACGACCTGCCAGTCGAGGTCGAAGCGCCCTACGTTGCCGAGATGGTGCGCCAGGAGATGATCGACCGGCATGGCGACGCTGCCTACACCGACGGATTCAACGTACACACGACGCTGCGGGCCGGTCACCAGCAGCAGGCCAACCGTGCCTTGCGCCTCGCGCTGGTCGAGTACGACCTGCGCCATGGCTATCGTGGCCCGGAGCAGCGACCTGCTGAAGGTGAGTCACCGCCTTCGTTGGCCACGATCCCCACGCTCGGAGGCCTGCTGCCGGCACGCGTTACTGCCCTCGACGAAACCAGCATCAGTGTCGAGATCAAGGACCACGGACCCGGGTTGATAGAGAGCGAGGGATGGGAGTGGGCTCAGCCTTACCTGAGCGAAAACCGGCGCGGCAAGAAACCCACGACGCCCGACCAGGTCGTCGCTGTCGGCGATCTCGTGCGCGTGCGGCTCGACGACGAGGAACGCTGGTGGCTGACCCAGCTGCCTGCGATCGAGGGCGCGATGGTCGCGTTGCGTCCAGACGACGGCGCGATCACGGCCCTGGTCGGTGGCTTCGATTTCCGTCACAGCAAGTTCAACCGTGCGGTCCAGGCGCAGCGTCAGCCGGGTTCGGGATTCAAGCCGGTGATCTACTCGGCGGCACTCGAACACGGCTTCACCACGGCGAGCCTGATCAACGACGCGCCGGTGGTGTTCGACGACCCAAGCCTCGAGACCACCTGGCGCCCGGAGAACTACAGCGGCAAGTTCTTCGGGCCGACCCGCCTACGCCTCGCGTTGACCAAGTCGCGTAACCTTGTCTCCATCCGGCTTCTGCAGGCCATCGGCGTCGACTTCGCGGTGGATTACGCCGCACGCTTCGGGCTCGACACCTCCCGGCTGCCACGCAACCTCTCGCTGGCACTCGGCAGCGGTGCGCTCACCCCGCTGGAGATGGCGACCATCTACGCGATCAGATCGCATCGAGGATGGCACCGGTCAACTGCTGGAGCACAGCGCACCTGATTACGCCTGTCGCAGCTGCCCGGAACCCGCTGCAACGCCCACCGCCAGCTCTCCCAACACCCAGCAGGAAGAGACGGGCGAAGACCCCAAACCCACGGACCTGGAGACCACCACGCCTCTCTCGATCAGCGACCCTGACCGGGATGCAGACGAACCGCCCGATGCCATCGAGCCGGTCTCGTCACAACCCGTCGCCAAGCCGGCGCCGCGCGTACTCGAACCACGCAATGCCTACCTGATGCACTCGCTGCTCGGCGACGTCGTGCGCTACGGCACCGGTCGCCGCGCACTGCAGCTCGGCCGCCGCGATCTCGCTGGCAAGACCGGCACCACCAACGATCAGCGCGACGCCTGGTTCAACGGTTTCAACACGGCGCTGGCCGCCTCGGCATGGGTCGGCTTCGACGACTTCTCGCCGCTCGGCAACCGCGAGACCGGTGGCCGTGCCGCACTGCCGATCTGGATCGAGTTCATGCGTGGCGCCCTCGACGGCGTGCCGGAGAGCACGCTGGCCGAGCCACCAGGGCTGGTACGTGCGCGCATCGATCCGGAGACCGGGCAACTGGCCGTCGCGGGGCAGCGCGATGCGATCTTCGAGCTGTTCCGCAGCGAGCAGCGTCCTGACGAGCCGGCCGGCGGCACCGCCAACCTGCCCGCCGGACAAGGCGGCGAGCGCCCGGTCACGCCCGAGCAGATCTTCTGAAGCGCATGGCCAGCCAGGCCACGCACCCACGCGATACCCGTGCCAGGCTGGCAAGCGAGGCGGCGCGCGTGATGGCCGAGCAGGCGATCGACGATCCGTTCGAGGCGCGCAGCCGGGCCGCGACGCGGCTCGGTCTTGAGCAGAGCCGCGAACTGCCCAGCGGCGAGGAGGTGGTCGCCGCGCTGCGCGACTACCTCGCGCTGTTCCAGGCCGAGGCGCAGCGACAACGCCTGTTCAGGCTGCGCCATGCTGCATGCGAGATGATGCGGCGGCTCGCCTCGCTGGCCGAGGTCCGCCTCGTCGGACCGGTCCTCGACGGCACCGCGCTCGACGCGACCCCGGTCACGCTGCACCTGCTCGGCATCACCGGCGAGGAGGTGGCCATCGTTACGGCCCTGGCGACCAGCGCACGGTGCCGGCCTTCCAGCTTCGCCAAGCCGATTGCAGCATCGAGCTGCTGGCCTTCTCACCCGACGCCCCACGCCAGGCCCCGGTCAGCCCGGTCACCGGCAAGGCACAGCGTCGTGCCACGCTGGGCGCGGTGGAGGGCTTGCTGGAGGAGTAGGCGCCGCGGCGGCCCGGCGCAAGAGCCGGGCCGCACGACGAGAGTCTGCTCAGCGCGTGCTGATATCCGGGTAGTCGCGCGCCTCTGGGCCGAGGTAGAGCTGGCGCGGACGGCCGATGCGCTGGTTCGGATCGGAGATCATCTCCATCCAGTGGGCGATCCAGCCGGCGGTGCGCGCGATGGCGAACATCACCGTGAACATGTTGGTCGGGATGCCCAGCGCCTTGTAGATAATGCCGGTGTAAAAGTCGACATTCGGGTAGAGCTTGCGCTCTACGAAGTACTCATCGCGCAACGCGACCTCCTCGAGGCGCATCGCCAGCTCGAGCGTCGGGTCGTTGGCGTTGCCGAGCTTCTCGAGCACCTCGTGACACACCTCTCGGATGATCGC
>JAACFL010000228.1 GCA_009937385.1 Gammaproteobacteria bacterium
CGAGCTCACGATCGAGGTCCTGGGGGCGGGTGCGTTTGAACAGGTTCCGCAGCATCGCTGGCGTCTCCTTGCCTGAGCTTGATGCCATGCTGGGTTGTTACGGCTGTGCAGCGCCAGCGCCGGTCGCGCTTTGTTGCGCAAGCTCGGGATGATTCTGGCGTAGGCCGAGGCTTACGTGGCCTGGCCGCGGTAGACGTCGTAGCGCGTGGTGCGACCCGTCACCTGCCAGTCCGGTTCGCGACCGGCCAGGGGCGCGGCCCGCGCCGGTCGCTTGACCACCACGCGCTCGCGCGCCGCGTGCAGTGCTGCGTCGACCAGCTCATCGGCGTCCGCATCGACGCCGACCACCGCGCGCAGCAGGCGCATCTCCTTGCGCACCAGCGCCGCTTTGGTGCGCGGCGGATGCATCGGGTCGAGGTAGATCACGTCGGGGCGCGTATCCAGCTCATCTGCGCCCAGTTCCCTCAGCAGCTCCAGTGCGTCGCGGCACAGCAGCTGGATGCGTTCGCAGGTGGCCGGGTCGCTGTGCGCGGCACGGGCGAGGCCGTCGCGCAGCAATGCGTGGATCACCGGCGCGCGCTCGACCAGCGTCACCCGGCAGCCAAGGCCGGCCAGCTCGAAGCCGTCGCGCCCGAGACCGGCGGTGGCATCGAGCACGTCGGGTCGTGCCCTACCGCGCAGACCGACGGCACGCGCCAGCGCCTGGCCCGTGCCGCCCCCATGGCGACGTCGGTAGCCCGCGCGTCCGGTGGCCAGATCGCAGCGCAGCGAGGCGCCGCTGCCGGGCTCGCTGAGCCTCAGGCCGTCGTCGTCGACCAGCAACAGCAGCCCATCCTTGGAAGCTTCGACCAGCGGCAGCCGGAGTTCGGCCGCCAGTTCGACAGCATGCGCAGCGTGGTGGGCGTCGGCGGCGGCGACCGCCAGCGCGGTCATTGCCGGTCGGGCGGTGGCAGCGGTGGGTCGCTGGTGGGGGGTGTCGTGCCGTGATTCGGTGAGTTCAGCGGGGGTGGATGCTCGCCGCGGAGCCACTGCCCGAGGCGCCTGAACAGGGTGCCGATGGCACGCAGCAGCTTCGGCAGCAGCCACGCGAGCAGCACGATGAAGACCACCAGCACGGCGAGGAACAGCCAGGGGTAGTGCAGCGCGGCCCACAGGCCCCCGATCACCACCAGGTCCTCACCGATCGACGCGCCCCAGTTGCTGAACGGTTCGGGCGAGGTGTTGATCAGCACCCGGCCGCCGGCCTTGAGGGTGTGGGCGCCGGCCGCGAGTCCCCCGCCGATCAGCAGCCCGGCGAGCTCGGCGGCCGGTCCGACCTCGGCGACCGCGCCGGCCGCGAGCAGGGCGCCGGCCGGGATGCGGATGAAGGTGTGGACGCCATCCCACAGGCTGTCGACCCCGGGGGTCTTGTCGGCGAAGAACTCGACGCAGTACATGAAGCCGGCCGCGGCGAGCACCACCGGGTCGGCGAGCACCTGCAGGTCCGGCGGCAGCTCCATGTAGCCGCCGGCGTGCATGAAGCCGAGCATGAACAGCGCGGCGTACAGGTTGATGCCGCTCGCCCAGGCCGCCCCGAGACTCAGGGCGAGGGTGTCGATCACTTCCATGCCATTCCTCTGCGGCAGATGCCCATCATGTTAGTGGGCTTTTGGCGCGCCGGGTTCAATCCGCATTGCCCTCGAGATAGAGGGACCAGTCGGCGTCGGGATCGCCCGAGACGAAGAAATGCGGGTTCAGCAGCGACGCCTTGGTGTTGTACCGCAGCGGACGCATCTGGGTGTCGGTGACCCGGCCGCCGGCAACCTCGACAATGCATTGCGCCGCGGCGGTGTCCCACTCCGAGGTTGGGCCGAGGCGGGGGTAGAGGTCGGCACGACCCTCGGCGACCAGGCACGACTTCAGGGAGCTGCCGATACGCACGATCTCGTGTGGACCGAGCCGGTCCAGGAACGCCTCGAGCCGTGCGCTCGGATGCGAGCGGCTGCCTGCGATGGCGACCGGTCCACTGCCCAGCGCCCGGGAGTGGATCGGATGGGACGGCCCGTCACCGATGCGCTTGTGTGCACCGTGGCCCTGGGCGGCGAAGTAGCAGACGCCGGTGACCGGCACGTAGACCACGCCGAGGACCGGCTGGCCGCCGTCGATCAGCGCCACGTTGACGGTGAACTCGCCGTTGCGCTTGACGAATTCGCGGGTGCCGTCGAGCGGGTCGATGAGCCAGTAGCGTTGCCAGGTGGCGCGTTCCTCGAACGGGATGTCCGCCGACTCCTCGGAGAGGATCGGCACCTCCGGCGTCAGTGCCGCGAGGCCGTCGACCAGCGCGTGGTGGGCGGCCATGTCGGCGGCGGTCAGCGGCGAGTCGTCGGCCTTGTGCTCCACGTCGAACTCGGTCGAGTAAATCGCCATGATCGCCGCACCGGCGGACTGGCCGAGACGGCACACCTCC
The DNA here is from genome assembly GCA_009937385.1 of Gammaproteobacteria bacterium. Taxonomy (GTDB): domain Bacteria; phylum Pseudomonadota; class Gammaproteobacteria; order QNFN01; family QNFN01; genus QNFN01. Next base: position 2,447 of record JAACFL010000228.1, read on the forward strand.
GGCAGAAGTGCGCTCGGCTGGTCGGATACATCGTTCATGCTTGGTGTCTCTCGCGGATCATGTAGAGGGCGGCCAGGGTGCGCGCCTCGGTGACGTCGTCGCGCGCGGCCAGCCCGGCGAGGTCGGCCAGCGGCCAGCGCACCAGTTCCGGGGGCTCCGGTTCGTCGCCCTCGAGCGGGGCCGGGTAGAGCCCCTCGGCCAGCACGATACGGGTGCCGTGCTGCATGTAGGCTGGGGCGAGGGTCAGCATCCACAGGGCCTGCAGCCGGCGGGCGCCGTAGCCGGTCTCCTCGCGCAGTTCGCGCAGCGCGGCCTGCTCGGGGCTCTCGCCCGGCTCGATCAGCCCCTTAGGCAAGCCGACCTCGTAGCGCTCGACGCCGGCGGCGTACTCGCGCACCAGAAGCACATGGTCATCGGCATCGAGCGCGGCGACGATCACCGCGCCGTCGGTGCTTCCGGAGAGGCGTTCGAAGGTGGCCTCGTGGCCGTTCGCGAAACGCAGTTCCAGTTGCTCGACCCGGAACAGCCGGGTACGGGCGACGGTCTCGCGATGCAGGATCTGGGGCGGGACGGGCATGTTCGGCGGTGTGGCGGTGGCGGGGCCGCGGCATTGTGCCACACGCGGCCGGAGAGGCGGGACCCGCTAGAATGGCGTCCCATGGCTACCGACGTGACGCCGCTGGTCGACTGGCAGCAGGTCAGCACGCTGCTGCTGGACATGGACGGCACGCTGCTCGATCTGCATTTCGACAACCACTTCTGGCTCGAGCACGTGCCGCGGCGTTACGCCGAACGTCACGCGCTGCCGCTCGCCGACGCGCGTGCCGTGCTTGCCGAGCGCACCCGCGCGGTCGAGGGCACGATGGCCTGGTACTGCATCGACTACTGGAGCGAGCAGCTCGACCTCGACATCGCGCTGCTGAAACAGGAGGTCGAACACCTGATCGCGGTGCATCCCGACGTGGTCGAGTTCCTCGACGCGGTGCGCGCCACGGGACGTCGGGCAGTGCTGGTCACCAACGCCCATGGCAAAAGCCTGAAGCTCAAGCTGCGTCGTACCCGTCTCGGCGGCCACCTCGACGGTGTGGTCTGCGCCCACGATCTCGGCCTGCCGAAGGAGGAACCCGAGTTCTGGACCCGGCTGAAAAGCCTCGAGAGGTACGACGAGCCGGCCACGCT
>JAACFL010000229.1 GCA_009937385.1 Gammaproteobacteria bacterium
CCCGGCGGGGTCGGGCCGATGACGGTGGCAACGCTGCTCGAGAACACCGCCGACGCGGCGGACTGGCGGGACACGGCGGGCGCCTAGCCGCGCGGTCTCTGTGTGGGCTGGGCTTCTGCCCTGCACCGACCTTCCAGTCGGACTGAAGTCCGACCCACAGTAGCAATGCACTTGCTTCAGATGCAGATCGGGATTTAGCACGACATCGCTCGCTTTGTCGGACCGAAGTCCGACCTGCAGGAGTGATGCGTTTGCCGTGGGTGTAGGTCGGGCTTCAGCCCGACATCCGAACCAGAGGGGAAAGCTCGGCTCAGGCGCGCCGCCAGCTGGTGCCGCCGGACCCGTCCTCGAGCTCGATGCCGGCCTCCTTGAGCTCGTCGCGGATGCGGTCGGCGGCGGCGAAATCGCGGTTCTTGCGCGCCTGGTTGCGCGCCTCGATCTGCGCCTCGATCGCGGCGTCGTCGAGGCCGTCACCCGCGCCGGGCCCCGCCTGCAGGAACGCGACCGGGTCGTCCTGCAACAGGCCGAGCACACCGCCGAGGGTGCGCAGGGTGTTGCCGAGGAGCGCGGCCCGCGCAGGCTCCGTCTCACGGGCGCGGTTGATCTCGCGTGCGAGCTCGAACAGCACCGCAACCGCTTCGGCGGTGTTGAAGTCGTCGTCCATCGCCGCAGTGAAGCGCGCCAGGTAGGCCTCGTCGACGCCGTCGTCTTGCGGCAGGTCACGCAGCGCGGTGTAGAGCCGCTCGAGGGCGCCGTGCGCCTGGCCGAGCGCCTCCTCGCTGTAATTCAGCGGGCTGCGGTAGTGGCTGTTGACGATGAAGTAGCGCACCTCCTCGGCGCGGTAGCGCTCGAGGATCTCGCGGATGGTCAGGAAGTTGCCGAGCGATTTCGACATCTTCTCGTCGGCGATACGCACGAAGCCGTTGTGCACCCAGTAGTTGGCGAACGGCTCGCCGGTCGCCCCCTCGGACTGGGCGATCTCGTTCTCGTGGTGCGGGAACTGCAGGTCGCGTCCGCCGCCGTGGATGTCGAAGTGGTTGCCGAGCGCGGCGGTCGACATCACCGAGCACTCGATGTGCCAGCCGGGGCGCCCCGGCCCCCACGGCGAATCCCAGCTCGGCTCGCCCGGCTTGGCCGCCTTCCACAACGCGAAGTCGAGCGGGTCGTCCTTGGCCTCGGCGATCTCTACGCGGGCGCCGGCACGCAGGTCGTCGATCTTCTTGCCGGAGAGCTTGCCGTAGTCCGGGAAGTGGCTGACGTCGTAGTAGACGTCGCCGTTGTCGGCGACGTAAGCGTGGCCGTTGTCGATCAGTGTCGTGATCATCGCCAGCATGCCGTCGACCGCGTCGGTCGCGCGCGGCTCGTGGTCGGGCGGTAGCACACCGAGGTTGTGACAGTCCTCGTGCATCGCGGCGATGAAACGCGCGGTCAGGTCGCGGAAGTCCTCACCGTTCTCGTTGGCACGGGCGATGATCTTGTCGTCGATGTCGGTGATGTTGCGCACGTAGTCGACGTCGTAGCCCGACCAGCGCAGGTAGCGCGTGATGACGTCGAACACCACCAGCGCGCGTGCGTGGCCGAGGTGACAGTAGTCGTAGACGGTCATGCCGCAGACGTACATGCGCACCTTGCCCGGCTCGATCGGCTCGAACGGCTGCTTGCTGCGGGACAGGCTGTTGTGGATCGTCAGCATCGTGCTCTCCAGGCCCCCGGGAAGGCGGCCGGGACGCCGCGCATGATACCGGCAACGCTCTCCGACCCACAAAACGCCAACGCCCGCGGGTGTTCCCCGGCGGGGAATCGCCTTATTATTCGCAGCCCCTCCTTGCCGACAGGGACGTTCCCATGCCGCTGCTGAAGATCCTGCTCGCGACCCTCGCCCTCGCCTGCGCCTCGAATGCGCTCGCCGCCGAGCCGCCACGCGTGCTCTTGGAGACCTCGGTCGGCGCCATCGAGCTCGAGCTCGATGCTCAGAACGCGCCGATCAGCACCGAAAACTTCCTCACCTACGTGCGCGATGGACACTACGACGGGCTGATCTTCCACCGCGTGATCGCCAACTTCATGATCCAGGGCGGAGGCTTCAGCCCGGACATGCAGAAGAAGGCCACCCGCGCCCCGATCAAGAACGAGGCCACCAACGGACTGCGCAACGACCGCGGCACCGTCGCCATGGCACGCACCGGTGTGGTCGACAGCGCCACCGCCCAGTTCTTTATCAACGTGGTCGACAACGCCTTCCTGAACCACCGCTCCACCAACCCGCGCGAGTACGGCTACGCGGTGTTCGGACGCGTGACCTCGGGCATGGACGTCGTCGATCGCATCCGCGCGGCGCCCACCACCACGGTCGGCGGCCTGCGCGACTTCCCGCGCGAGCCGGTGGTGATCACCCGGGCAACCGTGATCGGCGAAGAACCGCCGGAAGAGGCGCCTGCGGATCAGGCCGGGGACCAGAAGAAGGCCCAGTGACCCGCCCGACGCTGTTCATCGCCGACCTGCACCTCGATCCCGAGGCGCGGCCGGCCACGGTCGAGCTGTTCCATGCCTTCCTGCGCGGGCCGGCACGCGAGGCCAAGCACCTCTACATCCTCGGCGATCTGTTCGAGGTGTGGGTCGGGGACGACGACGACTCGCCCGGCTGGGAGTCGATCTTCACCGGGCTGAGCGAACTGGTCGCCGCCGGCGTCCCGGCGAGCTTCATCAGCGGCAACCGCGACTTCCTCGCCGGCACCGGTTTCACCGAGCGCAGCGGCTGCACGCTGCTGGCCGACCCGACGCCGATCGATCTCTACGGCGTGCGTACGCTGCTGACCCACGGCGACCATCTCTGCATCGACGACGTCGAACACCTGCGTTTCCGTGCGCATGCGGCCCAGCCCGAGGTGCGCGCAGCGTTTCTCGCGCGGCCGTTGCCCGAACGCCAGGCCGAGGCGCAGGCGATGCGCCAGCGCAGCATCGCCAACAAGCAGAACAAGCCCGAGGCGATCATGGACGTCAACCCGGGGGCGGTTCAGGCCGCGCTGGCCGACCACGAGGCCCGGCTGATGATCCACGGGCACACGCACCGCCCGGCGCTGCACGGTGAACCGCTGGAACGCGCGGTGCTCGGCGACTGGGGCGAGTGCGGCTCGCTGCTGCGCTGCTCCGCAGACGGCACCCTCGACCTGGTGCGCCTGCACCCCGACCTGCGCGAGGAGGTCATGGCCAGCGCCCCGCTCCCGGGACGCGCCCAGCGCTAGCCGCGTCGCGGCGCCACCCCCTTCAGCCCCCCTCCGGCGCGAGGCGCAGCCCGAGCGCCAGGTCCATGACGTTGGTGCCGGTCGGTCCGGTCTGCAGCAGGTCGCCGGCTGCGGCAAGGAAGGTGCCGGCGTCGGCGCGCGCCAGGCACGTGGCCGCGGCTCCCGCGTGCAGTTCCCCGCGCCTCACGGTCCCACCGTCCACCAGCGCCCCGGCATCCTCCCCTGGCCCGTCGGTGCCGTCGGTTCCGGCGGCGAGCAGCAGCATGTCGTTGCGCCCGGCGAGTTCCAGCGCGGCCGCCAACGCGAGGTGCTGGTTGCGCCCGCCGCGCCCGGGCGCCTCGGGCAGCTGCACCGTGGTCTC
>JAACFL010000230.1 GCA_009937385.1 Gammaproteobacteria bacterium
TGCACGGCCTCGGCGAGCACGGCATCTCGGCCAAGTCGGTCGCCATCGACGTGCCGAAGATGATCTCGCGCAAGGACAAGATCGTCAGCGACCTGACCGGCGGCATACAGCAGCTGTTCAAGGCCAACAAGATCGACTGGGTGAAGGGGCGCGGCCGGCTGCTCACCGGCAAGCAGGTCGAGGTGACCCCGAACGGCGCCGACCAGCCGAGCGAGACGCTCTCTGCCGGCGCGGTGATCCTCGCCACCGGATCGCGCGCGATCGACATCCCGGCCGCGCGCATCGATCGCGACCGCATCGTCGACTCGACCGGCGCGCTGGAGTTCACCGAGGTGCCGAAGAAGCTCGGCGTGATCGGCGCGGGCGTGATCGGCGTCGAGCTCGGCAGCGTCTGGAACCGCCTCGGCTCCGAGGTGGTGCTGCTCGAGGCGCAGGACGACTTCATGCCACTGGCCGACACCCAGATCGCCCGCGAGTCGCTGCGCCAGTTCAAGAAGCAGGGGCTCGACATCCGCCTCGGCGCGCGCGTCACCTCGTCCAAGGCGACCGCCAAGCAGGTTGCGCTGACCTACCAGGACAAGGACGGCGAGCACAAGCTGACCTTCCATAAGCTGATCGTCGCGGTCGGCCGGCGCCCGAACTCCGACAACCTGTGGGCCTCCGACGTGGAGTTGATGTCCGACGAGTCGGGCTTCGTGCACGTCGACGACCAGTGCCGCACCACGTTGCCCGACATCTACGCCATCGGCGACCTGGTGCGCGGGCCGATGCTCGCCCACAAGGGCTCCGAGGAGGGCGTGGCGGTCGCCGAGATCATCGCCGGCCAGGCCACCGAGCTGAACCACGACACCATCCCGAACGTGATCTACACCGCGCCGGAGATCGCCTGGGTCGGCAAGACCGAGCAGGAACTCAAGTCCGCCGGGACCGACTACCGCGTCGGCAGCTTCCCGTTCGCGGCCAACGGCCGGGCGCGGGCCATGGAGCAGGCCGCAGGCATGGTCAAGATCATCGCCGACGCGAAGACCGACCGCATTCTCGGCGGCCACATCGTCGGCCCGTCGGCCTCCGAGCTGATCGCCGAGATCGTGCTGGCGATGGAGTTCGGCGCCAGCTCCGAGGACATCGCGCGCACCATCCACGCCCACCCGACGCTTTCGGAGTCGGTGCACGAGGCGGCACTGGCCGTCGACGGCCGAGCGTTGCACAGAGCGTAATCGCAGAATGCGCCATTCTTGGCGCATCTGCTGACGGCAACCGAAAACGCGGTTTCCGGTTGCCTTCATTTTCGTCGGCACTGCCGCCGAAAATGGCGGCACGTCCCTGTGCCGCGGTCGGTCTCGGGCCGATCACCAACGAAACGCGACACACCGGGGTAGAGTCATGACAACCATCCGCCAGGACGACCTGATCCAGAGCGTCGCCGACGCCTTCCAGTTCATCTCTTACTACCACCCGAAGGACTACATCGACGCGCTCGGCGCGGCCTACGAGCGCGAGGAATCTCCCGCCGCCAAGGACGCGATGGCGCAGATCCTGACCAACTCGCGGATGTGCGCCGAGGGCCATCGGCCGATCTGCCAGGACACCGGCATCGCCGTGGTGTTCCTCAAGGTCGGCATGGACGTCCGCTGGGAGGGCGACCTGAGCCTGACCGAGATGATCAACGAGGGCGTGCGCCGCGCCTACACGAACCCCGACAACGTGCTGCGCGCCTCGGTGCTGGCCGACCCGGCCGGCAAGCGCCAGAACACCCGTGACAACACTCCGGCGGTGATCCACGTCGAGATCGTTCCGGGCGACACCCTCGACGTCATCTGCGCGGCGAAGGGCGGTGGCTCCGAGAACAAGACCAAGATGGTCATGCTCAACCCGAGCGACAGCCTGGTCGACTGGGTGCTGAAGACCGTGCCGACCATGGGCGCCGGCTGGTGCCCTCCGGGAATCCTCGGTCTCGGCATCGGCGGAACGCCTGAGAAGGCGATGCTGCTCGCGAAGCAGTCCCTGATGGAACCGATCGACATCCAGGAACTGCAGGCACGCGGCCCGTCGAACCGCGCCGAAGAGCTGCGCCTCGAGCTCTACGAGAAGGTCAACGCGCTCGGCATCGGCGCCCAGGGCCTCGGCGGCCTGACCACGGTGCTCGACGTCAAGGTGCTCGACTACCCGACCCACGCTGCGTCGCTACCGGTGGCGATGATCCCCAACTGCGCGGCGACCCGCCACGCCCATTTCGTGCTCGACGGCTCCGGACCCGCCAGCCTCACCCCGCCGAGCCTCGCCGACTGGCCCGACGTCGGCTGGAAGCCGAGCGCCGAGGCGAAGCGCGTCGACCTCGCAACGGTCACCCGCGAGGAGGTCGCGAGCTGGAAGCCGGGTGATCGCCTGCTGCTGAACGGCAACCTGCTGACGGGCCGCGATGCCGCGCACAAGAAGATCCAGGACCTGCTGTCCAGTGGCCAGGGGCTGCCCGAGGGCGTCGATTTCAACAACCGCTTCATCTACTACGTCGGCCCGGTCGACCCGGTGCGCGACGAGGTGGTTGGCCCCGCCGGGCCGACGACCGCCACGCGCATGGACAAGTTCACCGGCATGATGCTCGAGGAGACCGGGCTGATTGGCATGGTCGGCAAGGCCGAACGCGGCCCGGTCGCGATCGAGGCGATCAAGAAGGCCGGCGCGGTCTACCTGATGGCCGTCGGCGGTGCCGCCTACCTGGTCGCCAAGGCAATCCGCGCCTCGCGCATGGTCGCCTTCGAGGAGCTGGGCATGGAAGCGATCCGCGAGTTCGATGTCGTGGACATGCCGGTCACCGTCGCGGTCGACAGCCGAGGCGAGTCGGTGCACCAGGCCGGCCCGGCCGAGTGGCAGGCACGTATCGGCAAGATCCCGGTCGCGACGGCCTGAGGATCGATCGCGGCCTGGGGGCCGCTCCTGCAGCCGTGCAGCCTTTCATGTGGAAGCACCGCTCACGGTGTGATTCGGGTGGTGCAGGCCGGGCGTGGATGTCGGACTGAAGTCCGACCCACAACGTGACAAGGGCTCACTGCCCTTCAGGTCCGGCCTTAACCAAAACAGGACGTGAATATCGGACTGGAGTCCGCCCTCCACGTGGGCTCCGATCCAGGTTCATGTGGGTCGGGCTTCAGCCCGACGAAAGTCTGCGCAGCCGCTGATGAGCGAATCGGTTCCGAGTTGACCCGTGCCAGCACGTCAGTGGTGATGCCTTCCTATACTCAGCGAGCCACCGATCACCTGGAGCCATGATGAAGCTCAGCGAACTGCCCCTGGTTATCGAGCCCGAGCAGCTCGAGGCTGCCCTCGGTGTCGAGAACCTGCTCATCGTCGACCTCAGCCGGCGTGAACAGTACGCGCACATGCACATCCCCGGCGCGGTGCACCTCGACTACGGCCTGATCGTGCGCGGCCAGCGCCCCGTGCCCGGCCTGCTGCCCGACCCGGCACAACTTACACAGGCGTTCGGCGCCATCGGACTCAAGCGCGAGCACCACGTGGTCGCGGTCGACGACGAAGGCGGCGGCAAGGCGGCGCGGTTGCTGTGGACGCTCGACGTGGTCGGCCACCCCTCCTGGTCGA
>JAACFL010000231.1 GCA_009937385.1 Gammaproteobacteria bacterium
ACCGGACGCAGGGCACGCTGAGGCACCCTGTTTCGTGATCGCCTCACCGCGTGCTACTGAACTCCTGTTCGATGTTGGTGACGCAAATTCCGCGTCTCACCTGCATGAGGATCGCGATCGCATCGCCTCGCACCTTGAAGAGGGTGGCGGACGGATTCGCCTCTCCGTCGGCAATGAGGTGCACGCAGTTTTCACGGATGCCGACAAGGCGCTCGCCGCAGCACGCGACGCCCAGCAAGCGCTGGCCCTCGACAACGCGAGGCAGCCTAGGGCCAGGCGTGCAGCCTGGCGCATCGCCCTTGGCGGGACCGACGCCGAGACACACGCAGTGTTGCAGAACACGAATCCAGGTGACGTCGTGGTGGCGTCAGAGGTGAAGGAAAAGTTTCACGGCAATCAAGCGCCCAATTTCGTCCCGGTCGACACGGGCACCGATCAACCAATGGCCTATGTCGTCACACCATCCGAAGAAACGCCGAAGTCCAGCAACCAGCATCCAGCGCCACACTGCCGTGCCCTCGACCTCCCGCTGCCAGCCAATCCTTCGATCATCATTCTGCCCTTCGTTAACTTGGGAGGCGACGACGGCAACGATCATCTGGCCAATGGCATTCGCCTCGATGTACAGACTGCGTTAGTCAAGATCTCGGGTCTGTTCGTCATTGCCGCAGGGCCGGCCAACAGCTATGCGGGTCGCAACATCCCAGTCCAGCAAGTGGGCAACGAAATGGGTGTGCGTTACGTACTCGAGGGCAACCTTCAGAGGTCTGGCCAACGTCTACGCGTCACGGCTCAGCTAACCGACACCAGTGACAACCAAGTGATCTGGGCCGAACGCTACGATCCGTCCCTTGATGATGAACTCGAAGTCCAGGATGAAATCACGCGACGCGTGGTCACAGCGCTCGATGTGAAGCTGGTGGGTGGTGAGCAGGCACGCGTCTGGCGCCACACACTTCGCGATCCGCACACGCTCGACACCTTCTACCGCGGTCTGACGCACTTCATGCGGATGGATGCAGAAAACCTCGCCGTGGCGCGTGAACTCTTCCTGCGGGTGTTTGAGCTGGCACCCGAAGTCGCTTTGGGTCCAACGTATCTCGCGATCTGTCACTGGTGGGAATCGGTGCGTGGCTGGAGCGATTCCGCCAGCTCGTCACTCGATGAGGCCGGACGCTGGGGTGAAAAGGCCGTGGCGATGGAGGATGCTGACGGCCAAGCGCATGGCATCCTCGCACACGTTTACGTTCAGCATGGAAGGTACGACGATGCCCTAAAAGTCGGTGCGGAGGGTGTCGCGATCCGTCCGCTATGCGCGAACACCAATGCGTTCTACGCCAGTGTGCTCAATTATTCGGGTTCGCATGCCGAAGCGATTGAGCGCATGCGCTGCGCGATCCGCTACTCGCCCGTGTATGCACCGTGGTGGCTCGACGTTCTGGCCGCCGCCTACCACCTGGCAGGGGACCACGATCGCGCTGTTGCCGTAACGCGCGAGGCCGTGCGACTCAATCCAGGTGCCGTGGAGGCTCGTTTAATCGGGGCCGCTGCGTGTATCGCAGGTGGCTGGGCCACCGAGGCACGCTACCTGGCGCAGGACGCGCTGGAAATCGATACGACGCTTTCAGCAACTGGCTGGTGCCAGGGCTTGCCCTACCGTGAGAATAAAACCCTGATCTTGCTTACGGACGCACTGGTTAAGGCGGGATTGCCTGCCTGATGCCCCTGGGCGATGGGAGGTATTTGAGATGACCTGCCCATCGTATTCCGATTGGTCGCCTAGTGGTGACTTATTGGTGGATCAAAAGAAAAACGGCTCAGGACGTTAATCCTAAGCCGTTGATTTTATGGTGGGCCGTGTAGGATTCGAACCTACGACCAATTGATTAAGAGTCAACTGCTCTACCAGCTGAGCTAACGGCCCTTTAATTCATTGTATGGGGTGAGCGATGGGGATCGAACCCACGACCACCGGAATCACAATCCGGGGCTCTACCAACTGAGCTACGCCCACCATTGCCTTCCATGTCCTTGTTGCCTGGCACCCCGGGAGGGAATCGAACCCCCGACCAGGAGCTTAGAAGGCTCCTGCTCTATCCACTGAGCTACCGGGGCAAAGCAAAGAGCCTTTCTGGCCCCCTGTAATCTTTCGCCATCCTGACCCCGGCGACCTGTCCATTGCGCGGGATGGCGAGTCTCAACACGACCGAACTCCCGTCGACTTCCTCAACCCTCAGGTAGAAGCAAGCTTCTGCCTCAGGGCAATAGATCGCAAAAGCATCGTAATCACTCCTACCATGGAGCCGATTATGCACGCCTTCCCGATCTGCCCAGCTGCTACGCAGCCTGACCTCGAGGTGTCCTCGGGCGGCCGTTCTGTACTTGACAGAAAGCCGCCGCATTGCCCCGCTCTCGTCAATGGCAATGCAGTCGAACGGCAAGTGTTCGCTGATCGGGAGAGCCACTTGGATCCCATGGCTCATCAGGTCAGCAATTACGTGAGCCAAGCCCACGTCACCCTTGTCCTTCGTGTGATGCTTCACACAAGCATCGTATTAACTGTACGACGCTCTAGCAAGCCCCGATTGGTCGGGGTAGAGGGATTTGAACCCCCGACACCCTGCTCCCAAAGCAGGTGCGCTACCAGGCTGCGCTATACCCCGATGGCGCGGGATCATACCACAGCACATCAGTCGCTTACCGCGCGCAGACGGCGCATGATACGCCCAGCCCGATAGGGGGTCAATCGAACAGCATCGCGCCTTGTGAGTGCTACGAGGCACGTGGGAAAATGCTGCATTTACACCGGAGATCGCCCCAGATGGCCGCACAACTCCTCGACGGCAAGCAGATCGCGAGCGAGGTGCGGGCGGGAGTCGCTGCGCGGGTCGCCGCGCGGGTCGCAGAGGGGCGACGCGCACCCGGTCTGGCGGTGATCCAGGTGGGCGAGGATCCAGCGTCGAGCGTCTACGTTGGCAGCAAACGGCGCGCCTGCGCCGAAGTCGGCTTCCACTCCGAGGCGCATGACCTCCCCGACAGCACATCCCAGGCCGAGCTGCTGGCGCTGATCGACCGGCTCAATGCCGACCCCGCGATCGACGGCATCCTGGTGCAGTTGCCGCTGCCTGACGCCATCGACGCCGATGCGGTGATCGAGCGCATCGCTCCATCCAAGGACGTCGACGGCTTTCATCCCTACAACATCGGTCGCCTCGCGTTGCGCAGCCCGCAGCTGCGGCCGTGCACGCCGCGCGGCATCATGACCCTGCTCGGACGCACAGGGATCGAGCTGGCCGGCCTCGATGCCGTGGTCGTAGGCCAGTCCAACATCGTCGGGCGACCGATGGCACTGGAACTGCTCGCCGCCCGCTGCACCATCACCGTCTGCCACTCGCGTACCCGCGACCTCGCCGACAAGGTGGCCCGTGCCGACATCGTCGTCGCAGCCGTGGGCAAGCCGGCCTTCGTCCCGGGCGCCTGGATCCGCGACGGCGCCGTGGTCATCGACGTTGGCATCAATCGCCTCGACGACGGCCGCCTCGTTGGCGATGTGGACTTCGATGCCGCCCGTGAACGCGCCGCCTGGATCACGCCAGT
>JAACFL010000232.1 GCA_009937385.1 Gammaproteobacteria bacterium
GAACTCGACCGCGTGCTCGGCGGCGGCCTGGTGCCCGGCTCGGTGGTGCTGGTCGGTGGCGATCCCGGCATCGGCAAGTCGACGCTGCTGCTGCAGACGCTGTGCCGCATGGGCGAGTCCAACAAGGCGCTCTACGTCACCGGCGAGGAGTCACCGCAGCAGGTGACGCTGCGCGCGCGGCGTCTCGGCCTCGCCGGCGACGGCCTGCGCCTGCTCGCCGAAACCGACGTCGAAACGATCTGCGGACAAGCGGTGCGCGAGACACCGCAGGTGATGGTGGTCGATTCGATCCAGACGCTGCGCGTCGCCGAAGCGAGCGGCGCGCCCGGCGGCGTGACCCAGATCCGCGAATCGGCCGCCTGGCTGACCCGCTACGCCAAGCAGAGCAACTGCGCGGTGTTCCTCGTCGGCCACGTCACCAAGAGCGGCGAGGTGGCCGGGCCAAGAGTGCTCGAACACATCGTCGACACCGTGCTCTACCTCGAGGGGCGCAACGACGACCGCTACCGCATGCTGCGCGCGACCAAGAACCGCTTCGGCGCGATCAACGAGCTCGGCGTGTTCGCGATGACCGAGCAGGGCATGCGCGAGGTGCGCAACCCGTCGGCGATCTTCCTCAACCGCCGGGGTGAACCGACGCCGGGCAGTGCGGTGCTGGTGGTCTGGGACGGCTCCCGCCCGCTGCTGCTCGAGATCCAGGCGCTGCTCGACGCAAGCAGCTTCGGCAGCCCGCGGCGGGTCGCCGTCGGCCTCGACGGCAACCGCCTGGCGATGCTGCTCGCGGTGCTGCACCGCCATGGCGGCATCCAGGCCAGCGACCAGGACGTGTTCGTCAACGTCGTCGGTGGCGTGCGCGTCACCGAGACCGGCGCCGACCTGGCGCTGCTGCTGGCGATGGTCTCGAGCCTGCGCGACCGGCCGCTGCCAGAGGAGCTCGTCGCGTTCGGCGAAGTCGGCCTGGCCGGCGAGATCCGCCCGGTCCCGAACGGCCCGGAGCGGCTGCAGGAGGCCGCCAAGCACGGCTTCAAGCGCGCCATCGTGCCACGCGGCAACGCGCCCAAGGGCGGCGTCGAGGGCATGGAAGTGGTCAGCGTCACGCGCTTGACCGAGGCGCTCGACGCGCTGGCTTAACAGGATCGCTTGTGGATCGGGCTTCAGCCCGACGGCGACACGTGAGAACGCGGCATGACCTGGCCAACCGGATGCGCTCGATTACGCACCCGGCTCCCGGTACGCCACCCGCGGCGCAACCCGACAGAACAGCTCGTAGGCGATGGTGCCGCAGCACTCGGCGACCTCGTCGGCGGGCAGCCCCTCACCCCACAGCCGCACCGGGTCGCCCGGTTTCGCATCGGGCGCCGCGCGCAGGTCGATCGTGATCATGTCCATCGACACCCTCCCGAGCAGCGCCGCACGCCGTCCGTTGACCAGCACCGGGGTGCCCTGACGGGCGTGACGTGGGTACCCATCGGCGTAACCGATCGCGGCGACCCCGACCGGCATGTCGTCGGGGCAGACCCCGGCGGCGCCGTAGCCGACGGTGTCGCCCTTGTGACGCGGGTAGACCGCAACCAGTTGGGTGTCGAGGTTCATCGCCGGACGCAGGTCGAGGTCAGGCCCCAGGCGGCCGACCCGCGCCGTGCCGCCGTAGAGCATGATGCCCGGGCGGATCCAGTCGGCGTGGCTGGCCGGCCAGTTCAGCACCCCGCCCGAGTTGGCCAGCGAGCGCTCGGCGTCGAGCCCCGCGGTCACCGCATCGAACGCCTCGATCTGCGCCGTGGTGTGGGGGTTGTCCGGCTCGTCGGCGCAGGCGAAGTGGGTCATCAGGCGCGGCGCACCGGCGACGGCCGGCGCCTCGGCGAGGCGCTGCCACAGCGCACGTGCATCGCCCAGCGCAACACCGACGCGGTGCATGCCGCTATCGACCTTGAGCCAGGTCACCACGGGGCGCTCCGGACGCGACCGCTCGAGCAGTTCCACCTGCCAGGCGCTGTGCACCTCGAGCTCGAGGTCGTGGGTCGCGGCGAGTTCGACGTCGGCCGGCTCCAGGGCACCCGAGAGCAGCAGGATCGGCTGCGTGACCCCGCCCTCGCGCAGCACCAGCGCCTCCTCCATGCGCGCGACGGCGAAACGGTCGGCGTCGCCCGCCAGCGCGCGTGCGACGCGCAGCGCACCGTGACCGTAACCGTTGGCCTTGATGACCGCGACGACGCGGCTGTTGGGAGCGGCGCGCCTGGCGACGGCGAGGTTGTGACGCAGCGCGTCGGGATCGACCGAGAAGGTCGCGGTGCGCACCGGACTAATCCCTGGCGTCGTAATAGGTGTCGGCGGCGAAGTTCTCGAAGCGGGTGTACTGGCCGAGGAAGGTCAGCTTCACCTTGCCGATCGGGCCGTTGCGCTGCTTGGCGATGATGATCTCGGCGAGCCCCTTGTCGGGGCTGTCCTCGCGGTAGACCTCGTCGCGGTAGATGAAGACCACGAGGTCGGCGTCCTGCTCGATCGAGCCCGACTCGCGCAGGTCGGAGAGCACCGGGCGCTTGTCGGTGCGCTGTTCGAGGTTGCGGTTGAGCTGCGACAGCGCGACGACCGGCACGTCGAGCTCCTTGGCCAGCGACTTCAGCGAGCGCGAGATCTCGGAGATCTCGTTGGTGCGGTTCTCGGACGTGCCCGAGGACTGCATCAGCTGCAGGTAGTCGATGACGATCATGCCGAGCTTGCCGTGCTCGCGCTGCAGGCGCCGGGCGCGGGCGCGGATCTCCATCGGCGTCAGGCCCGGGCTGTCGTCGATGAACAACGACGCCTCGTTGAGGATGCTGATCGCCGAGGTCAGGCGCGGCCAGTCGTCGTCGGCAAGCTTGCCGGTGCGCACCTTGTGCTGGTCGATGTGGCCGAGCGACGACATCATGCGCAGCACCAGCTGCTCGGCCGGCATCTCGAGGCTGAACACCGCGACCGGCTTGTCGGACTTGATCGCGACGTGCTCGGCGACGTTCATCGCGAACGTGGTCTTGCCCATCGACGGGCGCCCCGCGACGATGATCAGGTCCGAGGGCTGCAGCCCCGAGGTGCGCTCGTCGAAGTCGCCGAAGCCGCTCGGCATGCCGGTGATCGGCGTCTCCTGCTGGTAGAGCGTCTCGATGCGATCGATCGCCTTGGGCAGCAGGTCCTTGATGTGCGCGAAGTCGCGCCCACCGCGACCGCGGTCGGCGATGTCGAACACCTTCTGCTCGGCGAGATCGAGCAGGTTCGCGCTATTGCGCCCCTCGGGCACGTAGGCGCTGTTGGCGATCTCGGTGCCGACGTGGGCCAGCTGGCGCAGCACCGAGCGCTCGCGCACGATGTTGGCGTAGGCCTCGATGTTGGCCGCGCTCGGCGTGTTCTTGGCCAGGTTGCCGAGGTAGGCCAGGCCGCCGGCGTCGTCGAGTTCGCCGGTCGCGTCGAGGCGCTCGGAGAGGGTCACCGCGTCGCAGGGTTCGGCGCGCTCGACCAGCGTCTGGATGGCACGAAAGATCAGCCGGTGATCGCGGCGGTAGAAGTCCTCCTCGCCGAGCGTGCCGGCGAGGCGATCCCAGCTGGAGTTGTCGAGCAGCAGCCC
>JAACFL010000233.1 GCA_009937385.1 Gammaproteobacteria bacterium
TGGCCAAGGACCACGACGGGCTGCTGCAGAGACGCATGATGGAGGCGGTCGACGGCGAGTACCAGAACTACAAGGCGAAGGACGGCGCCTACGTGCGCGAGCACTTCTTCGGCAAGTACCCCGAGCTCAGGGCGATGGTCGCCAACATGTCGGACGAGGACATCTGGCGGCTGAATCGTGGCGGTCACGACCCGCACAAGGTCTACGCCGCCTACGCGGCGGCGATGAAGTCCGACGGCCGGCCGACGGTGATCCTCGCCAAGACGGTCAAGGGCTACGGCATGGGCGCCGCCGGCGAGGCACAGAACATCACCCACCAGCAGAAGAAGCTGGGCGAGGAGGCGCTGCTCGCCTTCCGTGACCGTTTCCGACTGCCGCTGGACGACGACCAGGTGCGCGAGGCGAAGTACATCAGCCTCGACTCCGACAGCGAGGAGCTGAAGTACCTCAAGGCGCGCCGCGAGGCGCTGGGCGGGCCGTTGCCGGTGCGCAAGAACCTCGCCGCTCCGCTCGAGGTCCCATCGCTGGAGATCTTCGACGGCTTGCTCAAGGGCAGCGGAGAGCGCGAGATGTCGACCACCATGTGTTTCGTGCGTGCGCTGACGGCGCTGGTACGGGACAAGAAGATCGGTCAATACATCGTGCCCATCGTCCCCGACGAGGCGCGCACCTTCGGCATGGAGGGCATGTTCCGCCAGCTTGGCATCTACTCGTCGGTCGGCCAGCTCTACGAGCCGCAGGATCGAGACCAGATCATGTACTACCGGGAGGACCGGGCCGGGCAGATCCTCGAGGAGGGGATCAACGAGGCCGGGGCGATGTCGTCGTGGATGGCGGCGGCGACCGCCTACAGCTGCCATGGCGTCAACACGGTGCCGTTCTACGTCTTCTACTCCATGTTCGGCTTCCAGCGCATCGGCGACCTGGCCTGGGCCGCCGGCGACATGCAGGCACGCGGCTTCCTGATCGGAGGCACCGCCGGGCGCACCACGCTCAACGGCGAGGGATTGCAGCACCAGGACGGTCACAGTCACCTCGTCGCCTCGACCATCCCGAACTGCATCGCCTACGATCCCTGCTTCGGTCACGAGTTGGCGGTGATCCTGCACGAAGGCATGCGGCGCATGGTCAAGGAGCAGGAGAGCGTCTTCTACTACGTCACCTGCATGAACGAGAACTACCCGCACCCGGAGATGCCGGCCGGGTGCGAGGAGGGAATCCTACGTGGCATGTACCTGCTGCAGGCTTCCAGCGGCAGCGGCCCACGGGTGCAGCTGCTCGGTTCGGGCACCATCCTGCGTGAGGTGATCGCCGCGGCCGAGATGCTGCGGCTCGACTTTGACGTCGCCGCTGACGTCTGGAGCGTGACCAGCTTCAGTGAACTGCGTCGCGACGGCCTCGACGTCGAGCACTGGAATCTCCATCACCCGGGCGACACGCCCCGCACCAGCTTCGTGCAGCAGTGCCTCGACGGGCACGACGGGCCGGTGATTGCCTCCAGCGACTACATGAAGCTGCAGGCCGACCAGATCCGTCCCTGGGTACGCGGTCGCTACGACGTGCTCGGAACGGACGGTTTCGGCCGCTCCGACACCCGGCGGGCGCTGCGGCACTTCTTCGAGGTCGATCGTCACTATGTGGCCGTCGCCGCGCTGCGCGCGCTTGCCGGGGAGGGGGTCGTGCCCGTCGACAAGGTGAACGAGGCGATCGCCAAGTACGGCATCGATACCAATAAACCGAACCCGGTGACTGTCTGAGGGCGGAGGATCGACCATGGCAATTCTGGAAGAGATCCGCGTACCCGACATCGGCGACTTCGCCGAAGTCGAAGTGATCGAGGTGCTGGTCGGCGTCGGCGACACGGTCAGCGAGGAGCAGTCGCTGATCACGCTGGAGTCGGACAAGGCGAGCATGGAGGTGCCATCGCCGCGTGCCGGCAAGGTGGTGGAGCTGCGGCTCGCGGTGGGTGACCGCGTGTCGAAGGATTCGCCACTGCTGGTGCTCGACGTCGAGTCCGCTGCCGGGGCGTCGGCAGCGGAGACGGCGCCGGAAGAGCCTCGTACCGAATCGCCACCCCCGCCGGCACCGACCCCGGCTGCCGGAGGTGCGGCTGAGTTGGTGATCGTGCCCGACATCGGGGATTTCGCCGATGTCGAGGTGATCGAGGTGCTGGTCGGCATCGGCGACACGGTGGCAGAGGAGCAGTCGCTGGTCACGCTGGAGTCGGACAAGGCGAGCATGGAAGTGCCGTCGCCGCGTGCCGGCACCGTGACCGCGCTGAAGATCGCGGTCGGGGATCGCGTCTCCCAGGGGTCGCCGATCCTCGAACTGCAAGCGTCGGGTGATGCGACGGCCGCACCGGCACCGCAGCGGGATGCCGAGCCCACGCCGGCGACGCGCAGCACGCCACCGGCGCCGACGACCGAGCCGGCCAGGGCGGGGCCGCGCGAGGCGCCGCTGCCCAACGTCGACGAGCCGAAGTTCCGCAAGGCGCATGCGAGCCCGGCGGTTCGCCGTTTCGCGCGGGAACTGGGCGCGGACCTCGGGCGTATCGACGGCAGCGGGCCCAAGGGACGCATCCTCAGGGAGGACGTCAAGGCGTGGGTCAAGAAGACGCTGGCCGGCGGTGCCCCGGCCGCTGCACCGGCGGCGGGTGGTGCCGGCATCCCGCCGATCCCGGAAGTCGACTTCAGCCAGTTCGGTGCGACCGAGACCGTCGAGCTCTCACGCATCAAGCGCCTGTCGGGTCCGCACCTGCACCGTGCGTGGCTGAACCTGCCGATGGTGACCCACCACGACGAGGCCGACGTCACCGAGATGGAGGCCTTCCGCAAGTCCCTCAAGGCCGAGGCCGAGCAGCACGGCGTGCGCGTCACCGCGCTGGTCTTCATCATGAAGTCGCTGGTCGACGCACTGCGCGCGTTCCCGCAGTTCAACGCCTCGCTGTCGCCCGACGGCGCGGCACTGATCCTCAAGCAGTACTTCAACGTCGGCATCGCGGTCGATACGCCCAACGGCCTGGTGGTGCCGGTGATCCGTGGCGTCGACGGCAAGTCGCTGTTCGAGCTCTCGGCCGAACTGGCCGAGGTCAGCCAGCGGGCGCGCGACGGCAAGCTCGGCCCGAACGACATGCAGGGCGGTTGCATCAGCATCTCCAGCCTGGGCGGCATCGGAGGCACGGCGTTCACGCCGATCGTCAACGCGCCCGAGGTCGCGATCCTCGGCGTGACCCGTGCGCGCATGCAGCCGGTCTGGAACGGCAGCGAGTTCGTGCCACGCCTGATGTTGCCGCTCGACCTCACCTACGACCACCGGGTGATCGACGGCGCCGCTGCGGCACGCTTCGTCGCCCACCTGGCCCGCACGCTCGGCGACATCCGCCGTCTGCTCCTCTGAGAGGTAGTCCACGATGAGCGAGACCGTCACGATCCACGTCCCCGACATCGGGGACTTCGCCGAGGTCGAGGTGATCGAGGTGCTGGTCGGCGTTGGCGACAGCGTGAGCGAGGAGCAGTCGCTGATCACGCTGGAGTCGGACAAGGCGAGCATGGAAGTGCCGTCGCCA
>JAACFL010000234.1 GCA_009937385.1 Gammaproteobacteria bacterium
TCGGCGTGCAGCGGTGCGAGCGGCGCCATCACCTCGGCACGGCTGGCGAGTGGCGCGGCGTCGATCGCCGTCTCGGCCGCCGACGCGACCCGCTCGCGCACCGCGTCCCACGATGCGCGCACCCCGGCCGCGTCGCGCACGCCGTGCTCGAGCAGCAGCCGCGCGCTGGCCAGCAGCGGGTCGCGCGCCTCGTCGGCGGCGATCGCGTCGGCATGGCGGTAGGTTGTCTCGACGTCGCTGCCGGCGTGGCCGAGCAGGCGGACCACCGAGAGGTGCAGGAAGGTGGGTCGGCGCGTGCGCCGGCAGTGTTCGACCGCGGCGCGCGCCGCGCGCCAGGCATCGGCGAGATCGCAACCGTCGGCGGCAAACCAGGCGTCGCCGAACTGCGGCCGCAGCCGCGCCCCGATCCAACCCGGCGGCGTCGGCACCGAGATGCCCAGGCCGTTGTCCTCGCAGACGAACAGCACCGGCACCGGCAGCTTCTGGTGGGCGGTCCACGCCGCGAGGTTGAATGCGCCGGCGGCGGTGCTGTGGTTGGCGCTGGCGTCGCCGAAGCTGCAGAGCACCAGGCTGTCGCGCGGGATCGTCAGGTCCTTGCCGCGGCCGATGGCGATCGCGGTACCGACCGCCTTCGGCAGATGGCTGGCGATGGTGCTGGTCTGCGGCACGACCCACAGCGGCCGGCTGCCCCACACCTTGTGGCGCCCGCCGGCGATCGGCTCGGCGCGGCCCGCGACCATGCCGAGCAGGGTGTCGCGCACGCCGTCGACCGAGGCGTCGTAGCGACCGCGCTCGAGCACCAGCGCGCCGCTGCGGTAGTGCAGGAACGCGGGGTCGGTCGGCCGGGTCAACCGGCCGAGCACCGCGTTGCCCTCGTGGCCGGCGCTGCCGATGGTGTAGTAACCGATGTCGCGCCGGCGCAGCGCACGCGCCGCGTAATCGAGCTCGCGGCTGAGCAGCTGCGACTCGAACAGCGCGACGAGGTCGGCGCCATGCAGGCCCTCGGGGAGCGCCGGCACTTCGTTCGACGGACCCGGCGCGGCGTCGAGCAGTTCGGCCAGGCGCTGCGCCAGGGCGTCGGGGTCAGCCGCTCTGGCGGTGGCCGCAGTCATGCGAGTGAGGGCGTTGAAGCGTGGGTGATCACCGCGCAAGCATGGTCAAGGGCGGCGATGCTGTCCACGGCACCGGCGGTCGCTATACTGCGGCGCCCACCCGCCAGGCCGGCGCGTCATGCCTCATCCCCAGCCTCACGTGATGCGCGGCACGCTGATCGGCGGCGTCGCGATCCTGATGTGGTCCTCGCTCGCGGTGCTCACGGCCTGGTCCGGTGGCGTGCCGCCGTTCATGATGGTCGCGATCGCGTTCACCGTGACCTTCGGCATCGCCGTGGTGCGCTGGCGACTCGCCGGGCAGCGCGTCGTCGACCGGCTGCGCCAGCCGGTCGGCGCCTGGCTGCTCAGCGTGGGCGGGCTGTTCGGCTACCACTTCCTGATCTTCTTCGCGCTCAAGCACGCGCCGGCCGTCGAGGCCAACCTGGTCAACTACCTGTGGCCGCTGCTGATCGTGCTGTTCAGCGCGCTGCTCCCCGACGGCCTGCGGCTCACCTGGCGTCACCTGGTCGGCACGGGGATGGGTCTGGCCGGGACCGCGGTGCTGCTCGGCGGTGGCCTGGCGTTCCGTCCCGAGCACCACGCCGGCTACCTCGCCGCGCTGCTGGCGGCGCTGACCTTCTCGAGCTACTCGGTCCTCAACCGCCGCTACGCGCACGTGCCGAGCGACGCGGTCGGCGGCTTCTGCCTGGCCGGTGCCGGCCTCGCCGTCGTCTGCCACCTGCTGTTCGAGACCACCGTCTGGCCGGCGGACGCGGTCCAGTGGCTCGCGGTGCTCGCGCTCGGCCTCGGCCCGGCCGGCGGCGCGTTCTTCTTCTGGGACCACGGCGTCAAGCACGGCAACCTGCGCACCCTCGGCGCCTGGTGCTACACCATCCCGCTGATGTCGACCGGCCTGCTGCTCGCGGCCGGGGTCGGTACGCCGAGCCTGCGCATCGCAGCGGCCTGCGCGCTGATCGTCGGCGGCGCGGTGCTGGCGACCGACCGCCGGCAACGAACCTGAACTCAAGTCAATGTTGTGCGCACGATGAGTGTGGCAGTCTCGCCCCTAGCCGTTTGCGAACGGGTGCCCGGCCGGCCACGTGCCCTGCCGGAACGCCACGCGCGCTGCAGCCGGCCCGGATGACCGGGCCAGTTCGACATAACGACTTCGTGCCAGACGCGCATGCATCGCACATGCGCTGGAAGCACACCCCCACCGAAGGAGAAACTTCCATGAGAAAACGCTCTACCGTCCTTGCCGTTTCCGCCGTGCTCGGCGCCTTCATCAGCTTCGAGGTCGCCGCGGCGACCGAGTGGAACGTGTCACTCTGGGGCAAGCGCCGCGCGTTCACCGAAAACGTCGAAAAGCTTGCCGAACTCGTCGCGGCCAAGACCAACGGCGAGTTCAAGCTCAACATCTCCTACGGGGGACTGTCGAAGTCGCGCGAGAACCTCGACGGCATCTCGATCGGCGCGTTCGAGATGGCGCAGTTCTGCTCCTTCTATCACACCGACAAGAACCCGACGATCACGGTCACCGAGCTGCCGTTCTCGAAGGACGTCTCCCTGGCGCGCGTCGCCGAGATCTACACCAAGGTGCACGAGCACCCGATCGTCAAGAAGGATCTGGCGCGCTGGAACGCCACGATCCTGATGCCGACGCCGATGCCGCAGTACAACATCGTCAGCAAGAGCGAACCGCTGAGTGACCTGTCCGAGTTCAAGGGCCTGCGCGTGCGCGGCCCCGGCGGCATCATGGGTGTGCTCGGCAAGCTCGGTGCGGTCAAGACCGGCGTGCCCTTCTCCGAGGTGCGCCAGGCGATGGACTCGGGAGTCATCGACGCGGCCTCGTTCGCGCCGCATGCCCACCTGGCAACCAACACCTACAAGGTCGGCAAGTGGGCGACCACCAACCTGAACCTCGGCTCGGCCAACTGCCCGGTGGTCGTCAACACCGACGCGCTGAACGCGCTCAAGCCGGCCCACAGGGACGCGCTGCTCGGCTCGGTCGACGAGTCGCTCGCCTACTACGTCAAGAATTACGACGAGAACACCACCGGCAAGTACCTCGCGGCAGTCAAGGACGCCAACCTCGCGATGGTCACCTTCACGCCGCAGCAGGTGACCGAGCTGAACTCCCTGGCCGCTTCGGTCCGTGATGACTGGGTCGCCAAGTATCAGAAGCAGTTCGATGCCAAGGCGCTGTTCGACTTCACTGCGGCGCTCTTCGCTCAGTAAGCCACGCGTCCTGCGCCGGCGGGATCGTACCGGAAGTCCGGTTCCGGTCCCGCCGGTTCGCAGCGACTCCGCCGAGCGAGGTCCAGCATGTCCTCCGCGACCGTCATCGAGAACAGCACGCGCCTGAGTGCCATCGACCGGCTGTTCTTCCGCTTCGAGTCGCTGCTGAACCTGGCCGGCGGAATCGCCATCTTCCTGCTGGTGCTGCTGGCGACGACCAACGT
>JAACFL010000235.1 GCA_009937385.1 Gammaproteobacteria bacterium
AGGGTCCAGCAGGGATGAAGCAGACGCTTCCAGCGAAGCCAACCGAGCCAGGGAGTCTGGCTCGGCACCGTCTTCCGTGGCTTCTTGCCGCGTTACTGCTTTGCCCCGCAGTCACCAGCGCCGGCATCGCCAGCACCAAGCACAATCTGACCGGCACCGACGGCGGCCCGGTCATGGACGTCTGCATCTTCTGTCACACCCCGGCCGGCGACCCGAACGCCGCGGCCGAGCCGTCGTGGAACATCAACGGTGATGACGGCAGCACGACGTTCACCACCTTCGATGACCTCGGCCGGCTCGATCCGAACAGCGACGGTGCGTCCGGCACGGTGTCGGTCGCCTGCCTCTCCTGCCACGACGACGCGCAGGCCTTCGGCGTCAACTACTCCAAGCAGGACCACCCGTTCGGCGTCGTCTACCGGGGTGCCTCGATCCCCGGCATCGACATCGACAATCTGCCGCGCACCAGCACCGACTCCACCGGCACCGTCACCTACGAGCAGGGCAGCGAGAGCGCGCCCGCCATCTTCGCGACCAGCGCTGAGATCGTCACCGCGGGGTTCCGCCCGACCACCTACGGCATCATCGACGACAACCCGACCTGGTGGGTCGACACCGGCCTCGAGGGACGCCAGCGCACCGACATCAAGCTCTACAGCCGCCACTACGGCGAGAATACCGCCGTGCCGTTCATCGAGTGCGCCAGCTGCCATGACCCGCACACCGAGACCTCGACCTTCCTGCGCGTCGACAACGCCGGTTCGGGCCTCTGCCTCAGCTGCCACGACATCTGAACAACACCAGCCGCTCCTCTTTGGTGCACTGCAAGAGCGTCTGCTAAGATTCACAGGAAGTGATGCGCTGCACAACGCGCGCGGCAACGCGACGCCAGACCGCGCTGGCTCACCTTAAGGAACCGGTGATGAGCGAAACCAGAATCATCAAGAAGTACCCCAACCGGCGTCTCTACGACACCGCGATCAGCAGCTACATCACGCTGAACGACGTGCGCAAACTGGTCACCGAGGGGGTCAGCTTCCAGGTCGTCGACGTGCGCAGCAAGGAAGACATCACCCGCTCGATCCTGTTACAGATCATCACCGAGCAGGAAGAGAGTGGCGAGCCCATCTTCACTTCCGACGCGCTGACCAAGATCATCCGCGCCTACGGCAAGAACATCGAGAACGTCATGGGCGACTTCCTCGAGCGCAGCCTCGAGGTGTTCACCGAGCAGCAGCAGGCGATGACCAAGCAGATGCAGAGCCTGATCGGTGGCGATCCGGTGTCGATGATGACCGACATAACCAAGCGCAACTTCGAAATGTGGTCGAACATGCAGCAGGAACTCCTGAAGGGCGTTCAACCGCCCAAGCCGGACGACAAGGACGACTGACTCTCCCCGGCGCGCGCATCGTCGTGCGCCATCGCGTTGACAATTCACCTACCTAAACTATGGTTGCATGCAGGGATGCTGCATCGCAGCAACCGGGCGCGAACGTCGCGCGATCCATGACTCGGAAGGAGCCCGATCATGAACCAACCCTGGCTTGAACAGCTCAACCAGAACAACACCTCGGCAGTCGAGGCCGCCGTCAGCCTCGGCGAGCTCGCCACCCGGAACGCGACCACGTTCGCCCGCCACGAGGTGGGCCTGCTCAGCCATGCGCTCGAAGACGGCCTGGAGAGCATGCAGGCGGTCGGCCATGCGACGACGCTGCAGCAGGTGTTCGACCGGCAGCGTGAACTCACCGAACAGTTCGGCCCGCGTCTCGCCGCACTGGCCAGCGACCAGGTCGGCCTGATGCTCGAGATGCAGGCAGCCTGCACGGCCTGGCTGCAGGGGCGGTTCGACAAGATGCCGGGGCGCTAGCCCCATTTCCCTCGCCACCTGCAGACCGTTTCCAGGCCTGACCTGAGGGCCGGTAGAAAAGGTGACAATCGCACCCGCTGCGGGGTGTTGCGCTGCAACATAAGTTCGGCTATGCTGCGTCGCAACATCACGCGATGAATCAACCCACTGAAACCTAATTTGGAGTGACACCAATGTACAACTTCGATGCCCTGAACCAGTTCAACGATTTCAGCCAGGCCGCCCTGGAGCGCTTCGTGCGCCTGAACCAGATCTCCGCCGCCGCCGTCGAGAAGCTGACCAAGCAGCAGCTCGCGCTGGTCGAGGAGAACGTCAAGGCCGGTATGGAGCAGGCCGAGAGCCTCCGCGACATCAAGGACGTGCAGGATCTCTTCAGCATGCAGCCGAAGCTCGCCATGGAGTACGCCGAGAAGTTCAAGGCCCAGGCCCAGGATCTTCTGAACATCGTCCTCGAGGCGCAGGCCGAGCTCACCAGCCTGGCCGAGGAAGGCCTGAAGAGCGTTTCCGTCGAGGCCGCCGCCCCCGCCCCGAAGGCGCGTGCGCGCAAGGCCAGCTAAGCGACCTGTCGCCAGCTGCAACGGCCGTGTCCCGCGAGGGGCACGGCCGTTTCTTTATGCGGTCCGACCTCGCCCCAAGCGGCAACTAACCCTTTAGGGATAGATGGTCTAGAATACGCGTCCGCGGCAGCGGGCAGCACCTCTGGCCCGGCCCGCATTTCCCGCAGGATGCCCCGGCATCCCACCCAAACGATTTCACAAAGGGAGAGAACACATGAGCAACCGCGTTGCACTCGTCACCGGTGGCACCGGTGGTATCGGCACCGCCATCTGCAAGGCCCTGGCCGACGCCGGCTGCACGGTCGTCGCCGGCACCACGCGTGCCGAGAAGGGCGAGGCCTGGCAGGCCAAGATGAAGGAAGAGGGCTACGACATGCACTTCGCCGCCGGCGACGTGACCGATCACGCCTCCTGCCAGGCGATGGTCCAGGCCGCCGAGGCGGCCGCGGGCGGTCCGATCGATGTGCTGGTCAACAACGCCGGCATCACCAAGGACGGCCGCTTCGTCAAGATGTCGCCCGAGAACTGGAGCGCGGTCATCAAGACCAACCTCGACAGCGTCTACAACGTGACCAGCCACGTGGTCGGTGGCATGACCGAGCGCGGCTTCGGGCGCGTCATCAACATCTCGTCGGTCAACGGCGAGAAGGGCCAGTTCGGGCAGTGCAACTACTCGGCCGCCAAGGCCGGCATGCACGGCTTCACGATGGCCCTGGCCCAGGAGACCGCGGCCAAGGGCGTCACCGTCAATACCGTGTCGCCGGGCTACATCGGCACCGAGATGGTCATGGCAATCCCCGAGAAGGTGCGCGAGTCGATCATCGCGACGATCCCGGTCGGCCGCCTCGGCGAGCCCGAGGAGATCGGCGCCGCGGTCGCGTACATCTACTCGGCCGGCTTCATGACCGGCGCCAACCTGTCGATCAACGGCGGTTTGCACATGCACTGAGCCGTCTCACCCACGGCCTCGCATCCGAAGGCCGGAGTCCGCGCGAGCGGCTCCGGCCTTCTTATTGACTGCCCTTCCAGCACGGCCTGCTCGACGCCGCGGCCTAGCGACATGGCGAGCGTCAGGTGCCGGTGAAGGTGGGTTTGCGCTTCTCGAGGAACGCGGTCAGCCCCT
>JAACFL010000236.1 GCA_009937385.1 Gammaproteobacteria bacterium
CGCCTGCTTCGCTTCCGCCGAGCCAGCCTGGGCCTGATTCGGCTCCTCGGGCTTCTTGGGCATTTTGTGCGTGAGCCCCTTGTGGCAGTCGATGCAGGTCTTCTCACCCTCTTCGAAGGCGCGCTTGTGCTTGCGCCGCGCCTGCTTGTCCTGGTCGGCGAGCACCATGGTTTCGTGGCCGTTGCCGTGGCAGCTGCGGCAGGTGCCGGAGTCGGTGGCCTCGAGCCGCTTCCAGACCTTCTCGGCCATCAGGTATCGGCGCGCCTCGAACTTCTCCGGGGTGTCGATGCTGCCGACGATCTCGTGGTAGACGTCGGCTACGGCCAGGACCTTGGCGACGATCAGCGGGCCGAAGGCGTCGGGTACGTGGCAGTCGGGGCAGGTGGCGCGAACACCGGAGGCGTTGGCGTAGTGGATCGACTCCTTGTACTCCTGGTACACGGTGTCACGCATGGTGTGGCAGGAGATGCAGAACTCGAGGGTGTTGGTGTAGCCCATGAAATAGGCGCCACCCGCGATGAACGTGCTCGCGAACAGCATACCGACGACCAGCAGGGCACCCACCGAGTAGCGGGTGCTGGGCTTGCGCAGGAACGCGAAGCGGCCCGACCGTTCCTTCGTCTCCTTCTCCAAGGGACACCTCCAAGTCTCCAGAATCTTTTGTTATGGCTGCATCAGGGCAGCTCTATTGCGGTGGAATCTGCCATAGGTCAAAAAGACTCTCAACCGACCAAAGGGGATAGTTCACCCTCCTGCCACAGGAGAGCGAACCGATCGATCCCGAAAAGGTGACTTGCCGCCTAAAGCGATTCGATTGCCAGCCCGGCGCGCAGCGCCTCGTCCTCGTTGGCGCGGCTGCAGACCACCGCGGTCGAGGCGCGTGCCGGGTCGAGATGGCGCTCGGCGACGCGGCGCAGATCGTCGAGTGTCACGCCGAGCACCGCCTGGCGGAAGGCACGCCGATGCTCTGGAGTCCGGCCGTGAAGCTGGCTGTAGAAGCTGCGCTGCGCCTCGCCGGCCGGCGAGGCGGGCTGGTCGATGCGCGCGATCACACCGAGGATCGCCTCCTCGAGCACGCGCGGCTCGTGCACCGTCGACTGCAGCCACTCGAGCGCGCGATCGAAGTCCGCAAGCGTCTCGGCCAGGCGAGGATCGCGGTAGGAGTAGAAGCGGAACGTCGCAGAATCACCGTCGTAGGCCGCCCCACCGCCGTAGGCACCACCCTGCTCGCGGATCGCACGGTGGAGGAAACCGTTACGCAGGAAACCGCCCAGCACCATCAGTGCAGCCGCGTCCGGGTCCGCCGGGGGGACCGTCGGGTAGCTGCGCGCGCAGAACTTCACCTGGGTGCTGGTCAGCCACGCCTGCGTCACCCGCGCGGCGGCGAACTCCGGCGCGAACGGTGCGGACAGATGACCCGCAGCGCCCTGCCAGACCGATTCCAGTGCGTCGCGGATCGCCGCCTGTTCGCCCGCCTCGCTGATCACCAGTAGCCGGCGCGGCAGCTCAGCAAGGGCATCGCGCAGCGCCTCGAGCTCCACCTGCAGAGCCTCCGTGCCACCCGGCTCCTTGAGACCGTCGTCGAGCGCCTTGAGACGGCGGATGCCCTCGAGCCCACGCCAGTGGTGCGCGAGCGCGGCCGACGGGCTGCTGCCGCTCGCCGCGGCCAGCATCGCCAGCGCGTGGCCCGAATCGGTCACGCTCTGCTCGGCGCTCAGCCGCGCCTGCGAGACCAGCTCGCGAAGGTGTTCGTGCTCGTCGAAGCGCACCGTCTCGAGGGTCTCGCGCATCAGCCCGGCCAGCGCGGCGTGGTTGCGGTTGAGCGCCTTGCCGGCGATCACGAACGCCGAGCTGGTTTGGTCGCTGGACTCGACCGTGCCGCGCACCGAGACGCTGGCGTGCAAACCGCCAGTCACCGCGGCCTGCAGCTTCTGGGTGGCGCGGTAGTCGCGCCCGCCGCTGCCCATCTCCGCCATCAGGCTGGCGATCAGCGCGAGACGATCGCTGCGCTCCTCGGCCAGGGCCGGCAGCGGCAGCACCACCTGCTCGTAGACCAGGCCGTTGGTGCCCTGGGCGTACCAGTCGGCCGGGATGCCGGCGACCGGCGCCTGGCTTCCCTCGGCAATCTTGAGATCGGGCGGCACGTCCTCGAGGCCGACCTTGGGCAGCACGCCCGGATCGTCGGCCTGCTGCTGGCGTGTCTCGAGCTGTTTTGCGCGCTCGATGATCTGCTGTTTCTGCTCGTCGCTCAGCGCCGCGCGCAGGGTCGCCAGCCGCGCGGCCTCGGCCGCGGCGCGACGCGTCTCGAGCTCGGTGTCGGGCTTGAACACCAGGCGCACGCGGTGCGGGTTGTCGAGCAGCCAGCGCCGCACCAGGCCGGGGATGAACTGCGGGTCGCGGATCTTCTCGCGCAGCGACTCCAGGATCGGGTCGATGTTGAGCGCCGCGGCCGGTGCGCCACCGTGCACCGCCGGGGTCAGTGCGTTGAGGATCAGCTGCAGGCCGTAGGGGAAGTGGTCGCCGCCGATCTCGCGCTGAGACAGTTCGAGCTGGTGCAGCATCGACTCGACGAGTTCCACATCAGCGCCCTGCTCGGCCACGCCACGCAGGGTGTCTAGCACCAGCGACTCCACGGCATCGGCATGCTCCGGGCGCGAACCCTCCAGACCGCAGGCGAAGACCATCTCGCGGGTGCCGTCCTCGAGGCCGCACAGCGGTGACGGCGCACTGCCCAGTTCGCTGGTCTCGAGCGCGTGGCGCAGTGCCGAGGCGCTGTTGTCGAGCAGCACGCCGCTCAGCAGGTGCGCCGTCAACACCGTCTCGGGGTCGGTGTTGGCCTCGAGCAGCCAGCCGAGCACCACGTGGGTGCGGTCGCCCTGCGCCTCCTCCGCGGCCAGCGCGTAGGTGGTCTCATCGGCGAGCGGCGCCTCCAGGCGCTGCTCGTCACCCACCTCGAAACTCTGGTCCGAGCGACCGAAGCGGCCGAGCGCCTGCGCCTCGAAGTCGGCCTGCAGCTCCTCCGGCGGGATGTCGCCGTAGGTCATGAAGATGGCGTTCGACGGATGGTAGTGGTGGCGGTGGAAGGCGACCAGTTGCGCGTAGGTCAGGTCGGGGATCGCCTCGGGGTCGCCGCCGCTGTTCCAGTGGTAGGTGGTGGTCGGGAACAGCCGCTCACACAGCGCGTCCCAGAGCGCCCGCACCGGGGAGCTCATCGCCCCCTTCATCTCGTTGAACACCACCCCCTTGTAGACCAGTGGGCTGTCCGGCGACGCGGGGTCGTCGAACTCGATACGATGCCCCTCCTGGGCAAAATCGAGCTCATCAAGCTTCGGGAAAAATGCTGCATCTAGATATACTTGAAGTAGATTTTTAAAGTCTTTTCTGTTTTGACTTGCGAATGGGTAGGCGGTCCAGTCGCTGCTCGTGAAGGCGTTCATGAAGGTGTTCAGCGAACGCCGCGTCATCATGAAGAACGGGTCGCGCACCGGGTAACGCTCACTGCCGCACAGCGCCGTGTGCTCGAG
>JAACFL010000044.1 GCA_009937385.1 Gammaproteobacteria bacterium
TCCACAATCGCCATCGGCGCACTGTCCCCAGCACGGAACCCGCACTTGAGGATGCGCATGTAGCCACCGGGACGCGCCTTGTAGCGCGGGCCAAGCTCGTTGAACAGCTTACCGACGGTGGCGCGATCACGGATGCGGTCGAACGCCAGGCGCCGGTGGGCGACGCTGTCGTCCTTGGCCAGCGTGATCAGCGGCTCGGCGACACGGCGCAGTTCCTTGGCCTTGCTCACAGTCGTGCGGATGGTCTCGTGCTGGAACAGCGAGGCGGCCATGTTGCGGAACATGGCATCGCGGTGACTGCTGTTGCGGTTCAGCTTGCGGCCGGCTTTGCGGTGACGCATCGGTCTGTCCTCTGGATCGTCTTCAGAACGCCGGTTTCTCGACGGGCTTGAGGCCGGGCGGCGGCCAGTTCTCGAGCCGCATGCCGAGCGACAGCCCGCGCGACGCGAGCACGTCCTTGATTTCGGTGAGCGACTTCTTGCCCAGGTTCGGGGTCTTGAGCAGCTCGACCTCGGTGCGCTGGATCAGGTCGCCGATGTAGTAGATGTTCTCGGCCTTCAGGCAGTTGGCCGAGCGCACCGTCAGCTCCAGGTCGTCGACCGGGCGCAGCAGGATCGGGTCGATGTCGCCGGCCGGCTCGGGTGCACCGGCACCGGTCGGGCTCTCGAGCTCGACGAAGGTCGCGAGCTGTTCCTGCAGGATGGTCGCGGCGCGGCGGATCGCCACCTCCGGCTCGATGGTGCCGTCGGTCTCGAGATCGATGACCAGCTTGTCGAGGTTGGTGCGCTGTTCGACGCGCGCGGCCTCGACGTTGTAGCTGACCCGGCGCACCGGGCTGAAGCTGGCGTCGAGCTGCAGCGAACCGATCTGGCGCTCCTCGGTCTCGTCGCCCTCGCGACGCGAGGCCGCCGGCTCGTAGCCACGGCCACGGCGGATCTTGAGCGTCATGTTGAGCTCGCCGGCCGGGGTCAGGTGGGCGATGACGTGATCCGGGTTCACCACCTCGACGTCGTGATCGACGCTGATGTCGGCGGCGGTCACCACGCCCGGGCCCTTCTTCTGCAGGGTCAGGGTCGCGGCGTCGCGCGCGTGCATGCGGATCGCCACCTCCTTGAGGTTGAGCAGGATCTCGAGCACGTCCTCCTGCACACCCTCGATGGTGGTGTACTCGTGGAGGACGCCGTCGATCTCCGCCTCGACGATGGCGCTGCCCGGCATCGACGAGAGCAGGATCCGGCGCAGCGCATTGCCGAGCGTGTGGCCGAAACCGCGCTCCAGCGGCTCCAGCGTCACTTTGGCATGGCGGGCGCTCATCGACTGGATATTGACCAGGCGCGGCTTCAGGAACTCGGTAACGGAACCCTGCATTGGGCTTGTCTCCAGGCTGTCTGCTTACTTCGAGTAGAGCTCGACGATGAGGTGTTCGTTGATCTCGGGCGGCAGGTCGCCGCGGTCGGGCACGCGCTTGAACACGCCTTCGAGCTTCTTGCTCTCGACGTCGATCCACGGCGAGAAGCCACGCTCCTCGGCGGCGGCGGCGGCACCCTGCACGCGGGCCTGGTTCTTGGCCTTCTCGAGCACGCTGACCACGTCGTCGGACTTGAGCACGAACGACGGGATGTTGGTGCGCACGCCGTTGACCGCGATCGCGTTGTGGCGCACCAGCTGGCGCGCCTCCGAGCGCGAGGCCGCGAAGCCCATGCGGTAGACCACGTTGTCGAGGCGACGCTCGAGCAGCTGCAGCAGCACCTCACCGGTCGAACCGGTGCGCTTGGCCGCCTGCTTGTAGTAGTTGCGGAACTGGCGCTCGAGGATGCCATAGGTGCGGCGCAGCTTCTGCTTCTCGCGCAGCTGCAGGGCATAGTCGCTCAGGCGCGTGCGACGCTGGCCGTGCTGGCCGGGCGGGAACGGACGCGTCTCGACCGCGCACTTGGCGGTGTAGCACTTCTCGCCCTTGAGGAACAGCTTGGCCCCCTCGCGGCGGCACTGTCGGCACTTCGAATCGGTGTACTTGGCCACGTCTATCTTCTCCGCTTACACGCGCCGCTTCTTCGGCGGGCGGCAACCGTTGTGCGGGATCGGGGTCACGTCAGTGATGTTCATGATCTTGAACCCGACGTTGTTCAGTGAACGCACCGCCGACTCGCGCCCCGGACCCGGGCCCTTGACCCGCACCTCGAGGTTCTTCATGCCGTACTCCTGCGCGGCCTTGCCGGCCTTCTCGGCGGCGATCTGCGCGGCGAACGGCGTGCTCTTGCGCGAACCGCGGAAGCCGGAGCCGCCGGAGGTGGCCCAGCTCAGGGCGTTGCCCTGGCGGTCGGTGATGGTGATGATCGTGTTGTTGAACGACGCGTGGATGTGCGCGATGCCATCCACGACGTTCTTCTTGACGCGCTTGCGCGTGGAGCGGGTAGCAGTCTTGGCCATGGTGCTGGGGTTCCTGGTCGACGACCGGGTTAACGCTTGATCGGGCGACGCGGGCCCTTGCGGGTGCGCGCGTTGGTGCGGGTGCGCTGACCGCGCAGCGGCAGGCCGCGGCGGTGGCGCACGCCACGGTAGCAGCCGAGATCCATCAGCCGCTTGATGTTCATCGACACCTCGCGGCGCAGGTCGCCCTCGACGGTGAAGTGACCCACGGCGGTGCGCAGGCTCTCGAGTTCGTCCTCACTCAGATCGATGATCTTGCGCTCGGGCGCGATGCCCGCCGCGTTGCAGATCGCCGCGGCACGCGTGTTTCCGACGCCGTAGATGGACGTCAGGGCAATCACCGTATGCTTGCGGTCGGGGACGTTGACCCCAGCGATTCGCGCCATGAAAAACTACTCCTGCAACCCGTTCCGGTCGGCCTGCGGCAAACGCGCAAGATTACCGGTTAACCGTGGATAAATCAACCAGCGCTCAGCCCTGGCGCTGCTTGTGTCGACCGTCCTTGCAGATCACCCGGATCACGCCCTTGCGGCGGATGACCTTGCAATTCCGGCACATCTTCTTGACCGATGCACGCACTTTCATCTCTGTCTCTCCGGTCGTCGGGGTCCGCCGCTCAGCGCAGCGCACCGGCCCGGCCATGCCCCTTGAGCTTGGCCTTCTTCAGCAAGCCGTCGTACTGGTGCGACATCATGTGTGCCTGCACCTGGGCCATGAAGTCCATGACCACGACGACGATGATCAGCAGCGAGGTGCCACCAAAGTAGAACGGCACGTTCCAGTACAGGATCAGGAACTCCGGCAGCAGGCAGACCGCGGTGATGTAGACCGCGCCAGCGGCCGTCAGCCGGGTCAGCACCATGTCGATATAGCGTGCCGTCTGCTCGCCGGGACGGATGCCCGGAAGGAACGCACCCGACTTCTTCAGGTTGTCGGCGGTCTCCTTCGAATTGAAGACAAGCGCGGTGTAGAAGAAGCAGAAAAAGATGATCGCCAGCGCATAGAGCAGGATATAGAGCGGCTGGCCGGGCGAGACGGCGGCGGTGATGTCGCGCAGCCAGCCCATGCCCTCGGCGCTGCCGAACCAGCCACCGATGGTGGCCGGGAACAGGATGATGCTCGAGGCGAAGATCGGCGGGATGACGCCCGACATGTTCAGCTTGAGCGGCAGGTGGCTCGACTGCTGGGCGTACATCTTGCGCCCCTGCTGGCGCTTGGCGTAATTGACGGTGATGCGCCGCTGGCCGCGCTCGACGAACACCACGAAGGTGGTCACGGCGATTGCCAGCACGATCAGGAACAGCACCGCCATCGCATTCAGCTCGCCGGTTCGCGCCAGCTCGAGCGTACCGCCCATCGCCGACGGCAGACCGGCCACGATGCCGGAGAAGATGATCAGCGAGATGCCGTTGCCGATGCCCCGCTCGGTGATCTGCTCACCGAGCCACATCAGGAACATGGTGCCGGTGACCAGGGTCGTGGCGGTGGTGAAGACGAAGCCCGGACCCGGCGCGTAGGCGAGCGGCATGCCGCCGACGGTCTGGCCCTGCAGCGCGACCGACACACCGATCGCCTGGAAGGTGGCGAGCACCACGGTGCCGTAGCGGGTGTACTGGGTGATCTTGCGCCGTCCGGCCTCGCCTTCCTTCTTCAGGCGCTCGAGGGTCGGCACGGCGACGGTCATCAGCTGCATGATGATCGACGCGGAGATGTACGGCATGATGCCGAGCGCGAAGATCGACAGCCGGCTCAGCGCGCCGCCAGAGAACATGTCGAACATGTCGAGGATCGAGCCGCGCTGCTGGTCGAACAGCGCCGCCATCGCCTCGGGATTGATGCCGGGGACGGTGATGTGGGTGCCGAAACGGAACACCAGCAGCGCGCCGAGCACGAACAGCAACCGCTGCCGCAGCTCGGAGAGCTTGCCGGAGCCGAGCATCCCGGCCATCGTCTTGCCCGGTGTGGCCAAGGGTGTCAGTCCTCGATCTTTCCGCCGGCCGCCTCGATGGCGGCGCGCGCACCCTTGCTCACGCCGAGCCCGCGCACGGTGAGGGCGCGCTCGATGGTGCCGGAAGCAAAGACCCGGGCACGCTCGGTGTCCTGGCGCACGATGTTGGCCGCCTTGAGCGCGGCGAGGTCGGCGACGTCACCCTCGACGGCGCCCAGCTCGTTGAGCCGCACCTCGGCGGTGACCAGCGCCATCTTCGAGCGGAAGCCGAACTTCGGCAGGCGCCGTTGCAGCGGCATCTGGCCGCCCTCGAAACCGGACTTGTGGAAGCCGCCGGAACGCGACTTCTGGCCCTTGTGACCGCGCCCGCAGGTCTTGCCGAGACCGGAGCCGATCCCACGGCCGACGCGCTTGGCGGTCTTCTTGCTGCCCTCGGCGGGCTTGAGCGTATTCAGGCGCATGTCAGGCCTCCTCGACCTTGAGCAGGTAGGCGACCTTGTTGATCATGCCGCGCGTGGCCGGGGTGTCCTCGACCTCGACGGTCTGGTGCATGCGGCGCAGGCCAAGCCCGGCGACGGTCGCCTTGTGGCTCGCCAGGCGCTTGGCGGTGCTACGCACCAGGGTCAGCTTGACGCGATTCGAATCTGCCATGGTTTCAGTCCCGCAGGTCCTCGACCGACATGCCCCGCTTGGCGGCGATCGCCTCCGGGCTGGTCATCTCGGTCAGGCCGCGCACGGTGGCGCGGACCATGTTGATCGGGTTGCGCGTGCCGATGCACTTGGCCAGCACGTCCTGGATGCCGACCACCTCGAACACCGCGCGCATCGCGCCACCGGCGATGATGCCGGTGCCCTTTGAGGCCGGCTTCATGAACACCTTGGCCGCGCCGTGGGTGGCGGTGATCGGATACTGCAGCGTGGTGCCGTTGAGCTTCACGTCGCGCATCGAGGCGCGCGCGTTCTCCATCGCCTTCTGGATCGCTGCCGGCACCTCGCGTGCCTTGCCGCGACCGAAGCCGATCTTGCCGTTGCCGTCGCCGACCACGGTCAGCGCGGTGAAGCCGAACTGCCGGCCACCCTTGACCACCTTGGCCACACGATTGACCGCGATCAGCTTCTCGCGCAGCCCGTCGCCTTCAGCCTGGACGTCCATTCTCGACATCGCTCTACCCTTTGTCAGAATTCCAGCCCGCTCTCGCGCGCTGCGTCGGCCAGGGCCTTGATCCGGCCGTGGTACTTGAACCCGGAACGATCGAACGCGACCCTCGTCACGCCGGCCGCCTTGGCCCGCTCGGCCACCAGCTGGCCGACGCGCGTCGCGGCGGCCACGTTGCCGGTCTTGCCCAGTTCCTTGCGCAGGTCAGGCTGCAGTGTCGAGGCACTGGCTAGCACCGAGCCGCCATCGGCCGAGATGATCTGGGCGTAGATGTGCCGCGGCGTGCGATGCACGCACAGGCGGCAGGCGCCCAGCTCCCGGATCTTCTTGCGCGCACGCGTGGCGCGGCGCAAACGTGTTGCCTTCTTTTCCATTGCTGACCCGCCTTACTTCTTCTTGGCCTCTTTACGGACCACGTGCTCGTCGGCGTAGCGCACGCCCTTGCCCTTGTAGGGCTCGGGCGGACGGTAGGCGCGGATCTCCGCGGCCACCTGGCCGACTTGCTGCTTGTTGATGCCCTTGACCACGATCTCGGTCTGGCTCGGGGTCTCGACGCTGATGCCCTCGGGGAGCTTGTGCGCCACCGGGTGCGAGAAGCCGAGCGTCAGGTTGAGCACGTTGCCCTGCGCCTGCGCACGGTAGCCGACGCCGACCAGTTCGAGCTTGCGCTCGAAGCCGTTGCTGACACCGGTAACCATGTTGTTGAGCAACGCACGCATGGTGCCGTACATGGCCTTGGCCCCGGCGACACCCTCGCGCGGGCTCACGTTGAGCTGGTTCTCCTCGCGCACCACCTCGACCGCGGGGTGCAGCGGCTGGGCCAGCGTGCCCTTCGGACCCTTGACCCGGACCTCGGCGTCGCCCAGGGTCACCTCGACCCCGGAGGGGATCTCGACAGGTGCCTTGCCTACTCGGGACATGTCTGTGGTCCTCGTATCAGGAGACGTAGCAGAGGATCTCGCCGCCCTGCCCCGCCTTGCGGGCAGCGCGGTCGGTCATGACCCCCTGGGAAGTGGAAACGATGGCGATGCCGAGTCCGTCGAGGACCTGCGGCAGCTCGTCCTTGTTCTTGTAGACGCGCAGCCCCGGGCGGCTGACCCGCTTCAGGGTGTCGATCACCGGCTGCCCGCCGTGGTATTTCAGGCGAATGTTCAGCTGCGGCTTCACGCCCGCCTCTGCGACGGCATAGTCACTGATGTAGCCCTCGTCCTTGAGCACCTTGGCGATAGCCACCTTGAGCTTGGACGACGGTGCGGACACATCGGCCTTGGACGCGGCCTGCGCATTGCGAATGCGGGTCAGCAGGTCGGCGATCGGATCGGTCATGGACATCGGTCAGAACCTCTGTATTGCTTACGGCGGCGTGCTTACCAGCTCGCCTTGACCAGGCCGGGGATGTCACCGCGCATCGCCGCTTCACGCAGCTTGTTGCGGGCCAGGCCGAACTTGCGGTAGTAGCCGTGCGGACGCCCGGTGATGCGGCAGCGGTTGCGCTGACGTGTCGGACTGGCGTCGCGCGGCAGCTTCTGCAGCGCGGTCAGCGCTGCATCGAGCTGCTCGAAGGAGGCGCTGCGATCGTTGATGATCTTCTTGAGTTCGGCGCGCTTGGCCGCGTACTTGTTCGCGGTCTTGGTGCGCTTGGTCTCGCGGGCGATCATGCTCAGCTTGGCCATGGGTCTACCTCAGTTGCGGAACGGGAAGTTGAACGCGGCCAGAAGCGCGCGCCCTTCCTCGTCGGTACGGGCGTCGGTGGTGATGGTGATGTCCATCCCGCGCAACGCATCGATACGGTCGTAGTCGATCTCGGCGAACATGATCTGCTCACGCACGCCCATGCTGTAGTTGCCACGGCCGTCGAAAGACTTCGGGCTCAGACCGCGGAAATCGCGCACGCGTGGGATCGCGATGTTGATCAGGCGGTCGAGAAACTCGTACATGCGCTCGCTGCGCAGGGTCACCTTGCAGCCGATCGGCCAGCCCTCACGCACCTTGAAGCCGGCGACCGACTTGCGCGCATGGGTGATGATCGGCTTCTGGCCGCTGATCTTCGCCATGTCGCCGGTGGCGTGCTCGAGGACCTTCTTGTCCGCGAGCGCCTCGCCCAGCCCCATGTTGAGCGTGATCTTCATGATGCGCGGCACCTGCATGTTCGACTTGTAGCCGAACTGCTCGGTGAGCTTGGGCACCACGCTTTCCTGATAAAACTCTTTCAACCTGGCCATGCTGGCTATCCCGTCGGTTAGAGGTCGAGGATCTCGCCGTTCGACTTGAAGTAACGCACCTTGCGCCCGTCATCGAGGGTGCGGAACCCGACCCGGTCGGCGCGACCGGTGACCGGATTGAACAGCCCCACGTTGGAGACGTCGATCGGCGCCTCCTTCTCGACGATGCCACCGGGCTGGTTCTGCATCGGGTTCGGCTTGGTGTGACGCTTGACCATGTTGACGCCCTGCACGATCAGGCGGCCGTCATCGAGGACCTTGACCACGGATCCACGCTGGCCCTTGTCGCGGCCGGCGAGCACCATCACGTCGTCACCTGTGCGAATCTTGTTCATCGCCTGTTCTCCGTCACAGCACTTCTGGCGCCAGCGAGATGATCTTCATGAACTTCTCGCCACGCAGTTCGCGGGTCACCGGGCCGAAGATGCGCGTACCGATCGGCTGCTGCTGGTTATTGAGCAGCACCGCGGCGTTGCCGTCGAAGCGGATCAGCGAACCGTCCGGGCGGCGCACACCTTTGCGCGTGCGCACGACGACGGCGTTGTAGATCTCGCCCTTCTTGACCTTGCCGCGCGGGATCGCCTCTTTCACCGACACCTTGATGATGTCGCCGATCCCGGCGTAGCGCCGGCGCGAGCCGCCGAGCACCTTGATACACATCACCTTCTTGGCGCCGCTGTTGTCGGCTACGCCGAGCGTTGTCTGCATCTGAATCATCGTGGTGATCCGTTCGTTGGTTCTTTCGTCAGGGGAGCCCGCGTGGGCGTCACGCTTCCTGCTCGGCGCGCTCGACGATCTCGACGAGGCGCCAGGTCTTGGACTTGGAGATCGGCCGGCACTCGACCACGCGCACGGTGTCACCGACGCGGCAGCTGTTCTCCTCGTCGTGGGCGTGCACCTTGGTGGAGCGGCGGATGATCTTGCCGTACAGCGGGTGGCGCACGCGACGCTCGACCATCACCGTGACGGTGCGGTCCATCTTGTCGCTGACCACGCGCCCGGTCAGGGTGCGGGGATTGCTGCTGGTCTCGCTCATGATGCGCTGCCTGCCTTCTCGTTCAGCACGGTCTTGATCCGCGCGATGTTGCGCCGGACCTGCTTGACCAGGTGCGGCTTGGCCAGCTGGCCGGTCGCCTGCTGCATGCGCAGGTTGAACTGCTCGCGCAGGAGCTCGTGCAGTTCGCTGTTCAGATCCGCGACGCTCTTGTCGCGCAGCTCGCTCGCGTTCATCACATCACCGTCCGACTAACGAAACTGGTGCCCACCGGGAGCTTGGCCGAGGCGAGGCGGAACGCTTCGCGTGCCACGTCCTCGGAAACACCCTCGATCTCGTAGAGCATGCGCCCGGGCTGGATCTGCGCGACCCAGTACTCGACGCCGCCCTTGCCCTTGCCCATGCGTACCTCGAGGGGCTTCTTGCTGATCGGCTTGTCCGGGAAGATACGGATCCAGATCTTGCCGCCGCGCTTGACGTAGCGCGTGATGGCACGACGCGCGGCCTCGATCTGGCGCGCGGTGATCCGACCACGCCCGGTCGCGCGCAGCCCGAACTCGCCGAAACTGACGCGGTTGCCGGCCTGAGCCAGCCCGCGGTTGCGGCCCTTCTGCTGCTGGCGGTACTTGGTGCGCTTCGGCTGAAGCATGTCCCGTGTCTCCCGTTCAGTTAGCCGCCGCGGCCTTGGTCGCGGCTTCCGGTTCGGCTTCGACCGGCTGGTCGAAAACCTCGCCCTTGAATATCCACACCTTGACGCCGATCACGCCGTAGGTGGTACGCGCCTCGGCGGTGCCGTAGTCGACGTCGGCACGCAGCGTATGCAGCGGCACGCGCCCCTCGCGGTACCACTCCGAGCGCGAAATCTCGGCGCCGTTCAGGCGTCCGCCGACCATGACCTTGATGCCCTGGGCGCCGAGGCGCATCGAGTTGCCCACCGCGCGCTTCATCGCGCGACGGAACATGATGCGGCGCTCGAGCTGCTGGGCGATGCCCTCGGCAACCAGCTGAGCGTCGAGCTCGGGCTTGCGGATCTCGGCGACGTTGATGTGCACCGGGATGCCCATCAGGCCGGCGAGTTCCTTGCGCAGGGTGTCGATGTCGGCGCCCTTCTTGCCGATCACGATGCCCGGCCGTGCGGTGTGGATGGTGATCACCGCATTCTTCGCCGGACGGTCGATGGTGATCCGGCTGACCGACGCCGAGGCGAGCTTCTTCTTCAGGTACTCGCGCACCATCAGGTCGTTGTTCAGGAGGTCGGCGAACTGCTTCGAGTCGGCATACCACTTGGACGTCCAGTCCTTGACGATGCCGAGACGGATGCCGGTCGGGTGTACTTTCTGGCCCATTACGTATCCTCAGTCGATCAGTCGCTGACCGTCACCGTCAGGTGGCTGGTCTGCTTGATGATGCGGTTGCCGCGCCCCTTGGCGCGTGCGCGCATGCGTTTCATCGTCGGCCCCTCGTCGACCATCACGGCCGCGACCTTCAGCTCGTCGATATCGGCACCCTCGTTGTGCTCGGCATTGGCGATCGCCGATTCGAGCACCTTGCGCATCAGCCCGGCCGCCTTCTTGGTGCTGAAACGCAGCTGGTTCAGCGCCTGCTCGGCCGGCAGACCACGGATCTGGTTCGCGATCAGGCGCGCCTTCTGCGCCGAAAGCTTCGCGTGCCGCATTTTTGCCATCGCCTGCATTGCCATACTCCTCAGCGCCGGGCCTTCTTGTCGGCCACGTGACCACGGTAGGTGCGCGTCGCGGCGAACTCGCCGAGCTTGTGCCCCACCATGTCCTCCGAGACCAGCACCGGTACGTGCTGGCGGCCGTTGTGCACGGCGATCGTCAGCCCGACCATGTCGGGGGTGATCGTCGAGCGGCGCGACCAGGTCTTGATCGGTCGCTTGCTGTTCTCGCTGACGGCCTGCGCCACCTTCTGCTGGAGGTGCAGGTCGACGAACGGACCTTTTCTGACTGACCGTGGCACTGTTCTGGTCCTTCTGGTTCGTTACTTGCGGTTACGCCGGCGCACGATCATCTTGTCGGTGCGCTTGTTGCTGCGTGTGCGGTGACCCTTGGTCGGGACGCCCCACGGGGTGCACGGATGACGGCCACCCGAGGTGCGGCCCTCGCCACCACCGTGCGGGTGGTCGACCGGGTTCATGACCACGCCGCGCACCGTTGGGCGCACGCCGCGCCAGCGGGTGGCACCGGCCTTGCCGATCGAGCGCAGGTTGTGCTCGCTGTTGCCGACCTCGCCGATGGTCGCCTTGCACTCGGAGTGCACCTTGCGCATCTCGCCGGAGCGCAAGCGCAGCGTGGCGTAGATGCCCTCGCGAGCGACCAGCTGGGCCGAGGCCCCGGCCGAACGCGCCATCTGCGCGCCCTTGCCCGGGCGCAGCTCGATGCAGTGCACCGTGGTGCCGACCGGAATGTTGCGCAGCGGCAGGCAGTTGCCCGGCTTGATCGGCGCAGACACACCAGAGTAGAGGGTGTCACCGGCACGCACGCCCTTGGGCGCGATCACGTAGCGCCGCTCGCCGTCGGAGTACAGCAGCAGGGCGATGTTGGCACTGCGGTTCGGATCGTACTCGAGACGCTCGACGCGCGCCGGGACGTTGTCCTTGTTGCGCTTGAAGTCGATGATCCGGTAGCGCTGCTTGTGGCCGCCACCCTGGTGCCGGGTGGTGATCCGGCCCTGGTTGTTGCGACCGCCGTTCTTGCTCTTGGTGGCGAGCAGTGGCGCGTGCGGCTTGCCCTTGTGCAACGCCGGGTTGACCACCTTGACGACGAAACGCGACCCGGGCGATGTCGGTTTGCGTTTAACGACTGGCATGTTTCACCCCTGTCCTTTGCATTCCGCCAGCGTCACTCGGCGCCAGCGAAATTGATGTCGTGGCCCGGCTTCAGGCGCACATAGGCCTTCTTGAAGTCGGAGCGCTTGCCGAGCGTGCGCCCGAAGCGCTTGGCCTTGCCCTTGACGTTGACCATCTGCACGCGCTCGACCTCGACCTCGAACAGCTGTTCGACGGCGCGCTTGACCTCGGGCTTGGTCGCGCTGCGGTCGACCCGGAACACGAACTGGCGTGCCGCATCGGCGGCCAGGGTGCTCTTCTCGGTGACGTGCGCGCCGCGCAGCACCTTCAACAGGCGTTCCTGGTTCATGCCAGCATCTCCTCGATGCGCTTGAGCGCGGCCTGGGTCACCAGCACCTTCTCGAAGCCGACCAGGCTGACCGGGTCGATGCCGCTGACGTCACGCACGTCGACACGGCTCAGGTTGCGCGCGGCGAGGTACAGGTTGTCGGTGACCTCCTCGGTGACGATCAGCACGTCATCGAGGCCGAGTGTCTTCAGGCGCTGCGCCAGGTGCCGCGTCTTGTGATCCGGCATCTCGAAGGCGTCGATCGCGACCAGGCGCTCCTGGCGCACCAGCTCGGCGAGAATCGAGCGCAACGCCGCGCGGTACATCTTGCGATTGACCTTCTGGCCGTAGTCACGCGGCTGCGCGGCGAAGGTCACACCACCGCTGCGCCACAGTGGGCTGCGGATGGTGCCGGCGCGAGCGCGGCCGGTGCCCTTCTGGCGCCACGGCTTGGCGCCACCGCCACGCACCGCGCTGCGGTTCTTCTGTGCCTTGGTCCCCGCACGCGAGGCGGCGAGGTAGGCGGAGACCACCTGGTGGACCAGCGTCTCGTTGTACTCCGCGCCGAACGCGTCGTCGGAGAGCTGGATGGCGCCACCCGGCTGGTTGTCGGCATTGATGAGATTCAATTCCATCAGCTCAACCTCAAGCCTTCACGCTTGGCCGCACGACGACGCGACCGCCCTTGGCGCCCGGCACGGCACCCTTGATCAGAAGCAGGCCGCGCTCGGCGTCCACACGCACCACCTCGAGGCCCTGTGCGGTGCGCCGCTTGTTGCCCATGTGGCCGGCCATGCGCTTGCCCTTGAACACGCGGCCCGGGGTCTGGTTCTGGCCGATCGAACCCGGCGCACGGTGCGACAGCGAGTTGCCGTGGGTCGCGTCCTGCATACGGAAGTTGTGGCGCTTGACCACGCCGGCGAAGCCCTTGCCGATGGTCGTGCCGATCACGTCGACCTTCTGGCCGGCATCGAAGATGTCGACCTTGATCTGGCTGCCGACCTCGAACTCGTCGCCCTCACCCTCGGCGAGACGGAATTCCCACAGGCCTTCGCCCGCGGGCACGCCGGTCTTGGCGTAGAGCCCGGCCAACGGCTTGTTGACCAGCGAGGCGCGCTTGCTGCCAGTGGTGACCTGCAGCGCACGATAGCCATCGACATCCGCGGTGCGGAGCTGGGTGACGCTGTTGGGCGCCGCCTCGATCACCGTGACCGGCACCGAGGCACCGTCATCGGTAAACACGCGCGTCATGCCGCGCTTGCGCCCGACAATACCTATCGCCATTTTTGTTACCTCGTTACTCGCACCGATTTCAGTTGACCGGTGCGGACTTTCCCGGCGGCAACCGCCACCGGGATCCTCGTGCCGGGCCTCAGCCCAGCTTGATCTCGACGTCGACCCCCGCCGCCAGGTCGAGCTTCATCAGCGCATCGACCGTCTTGTCGGTGGGGTTGACGATATCCATCAGTCGCTTGTGAGTGCGGATCTCGTACTGGTCGCGCGCGTCCTTGTTGACGTGCGGCGAGACAAGCACGGTGAACCGCTCCTTCTTGGTCGGCAGCGGGATCGGGCCGCGAACCACCGCGCCGGTGCGCTTGGCGGTCTCGACGATCTCCTTCGCCGACTGGTCGATCAGCCTGTGATCGAACGCCTTCAGTCGGATGCGGATGCTCTGGTTGGACATGGTGCTCACATCACTCCAGGATCTTGGCGACGACGCCGGCGCCGACGGTGCGGCCGCCCTCGCGAATCGCGAAGCGCAGTCCGTCTTCCATCGCAATCGGCGCAAT